>JAEZCS010000156.1 GCA_023433445.1 Pseudomonadota bacterium
CCGCTGCTACGCATCGCCAAAGGCTCCATCATCCTGATGGCATCCACCCGGGCGCTTCAGTCCGAGCCCGAATGCGAGGCATACGCCACCGCCAAAGGAGGATTGTGTTCGCTCAGCCACGCCCTTGCCGTCAGCCTGGGTCCTGATATTCGCGTTAACGCCATCCTCCCCGGTTGGATCGAAACGCGCCCATGGCAGAAGGTGAGCGAGCGTCGGCAGCCGGACCACCGCGACATCGACAGGTCTCAGCACCCGGTCGGACGGGTCGGTCAGCCCCTAGACATCGCGGCAACGGTGGCATTTCTTGCCTCGGACGGCGCGGGGTTCATCTCCGGGCAGCAGATCATTGTCGATGGCGGCATGACCCGCCGGATGATCTACGCACATTAAGCTCGCGAGGGAATGCGATGCGGGACACCGCCGCATCACCAACGATCTCGCTCTTGGGCAACTGCTGCTAGGTAGCAACAGGCGCATGGATGTGATTGATCGGGCGAAGAAGGCGAGCTAAGGGCTAATGCGAGTTGTTCGCATTCTTCTGGGACCATCGTGACAAGCCATTCGATCCGCATTTGGTTCCTGATCCACAAATGGACGAGCCTCATTTGCACCCTGTTCCTGATGATGCTGTGCGTCACTGGCCTGCCGCTGATCTTCCATGATGAGATCGACGCGCTGACGGAAAGCGCTCCTCGGCTCGGCATGCCGGGAGTGGGATCTTCGACAGAGGCGCCGGGCCTGCTTCCGCTCGACACCATCCTTGCCAAGGCCCTCGCAGAGAAGCCAGGCGAGGTGCCTGTGTTCATGGCATTCGATAATGACCAACCGTCGATGACCGTCACGACTGCCCCTGCCCCCGACGCGCCGTCCGACACGATGTCGATCCAGCTGTGGGATCGCTCGACCGGCCAACAGGTCGGCCATGTGGATGAAAGCGGCGTGATGCACTTCCTGTTGCAGCTTCATACGGACATGTTTTTGGGACTGCCGGGCATGCTGTTCCTGGGTGCAATGGGCGTGCTGTTCCTGGTCGCGATCATTTCCGGCGTGGTTTTATATGCGCCATTCATGCGAAAGCTGCCCTTCGGCACGGTGCGGACTTCGCGGTCTCGCCGCTTGAGGTGGCTCGATTATCATAATCTCCTTGGCATCACCGCCTTGGCCTGGACCATCGTGGTGGGCACGACGGGCGTGATCAATACGTTGGCAACGCCAATCATGCAGCTTTGGCAGCGCACTGAACTGGCCGAGATGACCCGCGAATATGCCGGCAAGGGGGCAGTGCCGCCGTTGCGCTATGGATCGATCGACAAGGCGATGACGGAGGCGCGCAAGGCGTTGCCAGGCAACAATCCGCAATTCATTGCCTTTCCTGGCGGCAGCTACAGCTCCAAGCATCATTATGCCGTATTCTTCCAGGGCGACACGCCGCTGACGCAGCGGATTTTGACGCCCGCGCTGATCGATGCCGAGACCGGCGCGTTCGTCGCCTCTCGCCCCATGCCCTGGTACAATAAGGCCCTTTCGCTGTCGCAGCCGCTGCATTTCGGGGATTATGGCGGGCTACCCCTCAAGATCCTTTGGGCGCTGTTGACGCTTTTTACGATGATCGTGCTGGGCTCCGGCATCTATCTTTGGCTGGGCAAGCGGCGGACATCCACCGACGCCCATGTCAGGGAGGTTGAAACCGGCGGCCTCGCGGTTCCAGCCGAATGAAGCACCGCCTGTCTCTGCGCCGCGTGTTCGCGCTGCCCTTGGCTATCGCCATCTTGAGTTCTGTCGGTCTGGTCAGCGCGCTCACGGGCGACGGATGGCGCGACGGTCTTTCCTGGATCGGCCTGGCCGTTCCGGTGTTCGCAGTCGCTTGGGCGATCAAGATCCGGCGCACCTGAATCTAAATGTGATCAGAAAATGGGGGATATCAGATGAACAGGAATATTCGCGCCGCCTTGCAGGCGGCATCGGCCTTGGCAGCTATCGTTGCGACAGCGCCCGCTCAGGCGCAGGAGGCAACGACCGAGGAACGCGACAGCATCATCGTCACGGCACAGCAGTTCAATCAGACCACAGTGGTGCGCGGCGGCAGTGTCGGCATATTGGGCGACAAGCCGGCCTCCGACGTGCCGTTCAACGTGCGGTCCTACAATGAAGCGCTGATCCTGAACCAGCAGCCCGACTCCCTGGGCGAAGTGTTGGAGAATGATCCCACGATCCGCACAACCTTGGGCTTTGGTATAGCAGGCGAGGTGTTCGTTATTCGCGGTTTCGAGCTGGCCTCTGACGATGTGAGCTTCGAGGGCCTGTATGGCATCACCCCGCGCCAGCTCGTCGCGCCGGAGCTGTTCTCCTCGGTGCAGGTCATCAACGGCGCGAGCGCGTTCCTCAACGGCGCAGCCCCTGGCGGCTCCGGGATTGGCGGCAGCGTAAACCTTGTGGCGAAAAAGGCCGAGCGGAAGCTCAGCCGGGCGACGGTAGGATATACGTCGGACGCGCATTTCTCTGGCGCCTTCGACATTGCTCGTCGTTTTGGCGCCAATGATGAATGGGGACTGCGCATCAACGGTTCGGCGCGTCGAGGCGACATAGCGATCGATGATGAGTTCCACTCCAGCTATGTGCTGGGCGGCACGCTCGATTATAGCAGCGGTCCGCTACGCATGGCGTTGAACGTCAATTATCAGCGCCTGCGGCAGTCGAACTGGCGGCCGAAGGTGGGGATCAGCACGTTCATCCCCCGCGTGCCGGAGGCCGACGCGAACTATTCCCAACCCTGGAGCCTGATCAAGACAAGGGACATTTTCGGTGCTTTCAGCATCGAATATGATCTCGCCGAAAACGCCCTCCTCTACGCGCGTGTCGGCGCACGTGACGGACGGGAAGATCAAGTAACGTCGAGCATCACCGTGCTTGATCTGGTCACGGGGGCTTCCACGGGCAGTGCTTCCTATGTGCCGCGCACGGACAATAACGAGTCCGCTACGGCTGGCCTGCGCGTCAAATTGGTCGGCGCTGGCATCAGCCACGAGGTTAATCTTGGCGGACAGATCAGCTGGCAGGTCAACCGCAACGCGTATGATTTCTCCACCCCATTTCCCACAAATCTCTATGATACTCCGACCGTCGCGCTGCCGCCGTCGAACTTCGCCGGCGGTGATCTGGACGATCCTTTCCCCATCGGCCGCACGCGCGTGGCAAGCGTCTTCGCATCCGATACGATCGGATTTTGGGACGATCGTGTGCTGATTACCGGCGGCTTGCGGCTTCAGCAGATCAAGACGAAATCTTTCTCCTACTCGGACGGCTCGCTGCAAAACGCCTACCAAAAGGACGCGGTAACCCCCGTGGTTGGCATGGTGGTTAAGCCTGCCCAGGGGCTATCATTTTACGCTAACCGGATTGAAGGCCTTGCCCCCGGATCAACCGCTTCGGCTTCAGTCGCCGACGCGCTGGGGAATGATATCCCAGTCTCTAACGCAGGCGAGGTGCTCCCGCCGACAAAATCAGTTCAATATGAAGTCGGCGGGAAGCTGAGTTTCGGCCGGTTCAATGCCGGAATCGCTGTCTTCCAGATTGATCGGCCCAGCGCCTTCTATCGGGTGGATGCCTCCAACCCGAGCTTTGCCGAATATGGCAATTTCGGCGAACAACGTAACCGCGGGTTGGAACTTACCGTTGATGGTGAACCCACAGAGGGTCTGCGTATCATCGCCGGCCTTTCCCTGATCGACGCCGAGTTGCGCCGCACTGCCGGTGGCGTGG
>JAEZCS010000084.1 GCA_023433445.1 Pseudomonadota bacterium
GGCGCATTCCCGCTTTCATTGGCGTCAGTGACGGAAACCTCGCATGCCGTGCAAAGCAGCGTGATCGCAAGCAGATATGTTTTCAAGGCGATGCTCTCCCGAAGTTCTGGAAGAGAAACGCGCAAAGCCCGGGAAAGCTTCCTCCCGCGATCAACTGGCCTTCGGCAATGCCTTCTCGGCCCCGCCGAGCACAGCCGAAAACGCAGCGACGCCCGCCCGCGGGCCATCGGGATGCGCCCACACCGCGCTACTCACCGCCAGAAAGTCGGCTCCGGCTTTCACCAAAGGCCCGGCATTGTCTGCCGTAACCCCTCCGATCGCAACGCACGGCAATTCGAACAGCGTGGTCCACCAGCTGAGGATCGACGGCTCCGGCCGATGATGGGTTTCCTTTGTCGTGGTAGGATAGAAGGCTCCAAAGGCGACATAATCAGCCCCCGCCTCCCCCGCTTCCATCGCAAGGTGGCGGCTGTCATGGCAGGTGACGCCGATCTGCACCTTTGGCCCCAACAGCTTGCGCGCCTCGCGCAAATCGCCATCTCCCTGCCCTAGATGCACGCCATCCGCACCCAGCCGATGGGCCAGTGCGACGCTGTCGTTGATGATGAAGGCGACCTCCCGCTCCGCACACAATCTCTGCAAAGGCTCTGCCGCGCGGGCGATCGCTTCCTCGTCCAGATCTTTCAACCGCAACTGAAAAGCTGCAACCTTGCCGCCGTCCAAAGCCTCCGCGAGTTGCGCCACAAAACCCTCATCGATCGCGGGCGGCGATATCAGGTATAGTTGGCAGGGCGGGCGAAAACCCTTTTCGAACTGGTCTGCAAAATGCGGATCGAGCGCCAGCTCTTCGTCAGTGAAGTCGGTCATGCGCAGCCCTTTAGCGCGTTTCGGCATCCAAGGAAAAGAATGGAACCGCGTCCAACTCCGGCGACTTGTCCTGTCATGATCAGGATCGGCTGCTCGGGATGGAATTACCGCCATTGGCGCGGCGCCTTCTACCCCGAAAAACTGGCGATGAAGCGATGGTTTGCCTTCTACGCCGAACATTTCGACACCGTGGAGATCAACAACAGCTTCTACCGCCTGCCAAAGCCGGAAACAGTCGAGGGCTGGCGCGAGCAGGCCCCGCCCGGCTTCTGCTATGCCGTAAAGGCAAACCGCTATCTCACCCAGGCGTTAAAGCTCACCCATTGCGAGGAGCCGATGGAACGGATGATGACGTCCTTCCGCCATTTCGGCCCGACGCTGGGCCCCATCCTCTACCAGCTCCCGCCCAGCCTCGCCTGTAATCTCGACCGGCTCGAAAGCTTCCTGAAGCTCCAGCCGACGGACATCATCCCCGTCTTCGAATTCCGCCATCGCAGCTGGTATGAAGACGCCACCTACGACCTGCTCGACCGCCATGGCGCCAGCTTCTGCGTCCATGACATGGCCGGATCAGCAAGTCCTCGCATCGCAACAGGCCGCGCCGCCTATGTCCGCTTCCATGGCGGGCAAGGCAAATATCAGGGCCGCTATGCAGAGGAACATCTGCGCGAATGGGCCGGGTGGATGGGCGACCAGGCCCGCCAAGGCCGAACTGTCTGGGCCTATTTCAACAATGACATCAATGCGGACGCCATTCACGACGCTCAGGCATTGAAGGCCATGGCCAGCTAGAGCATCGTCCTTATTGCCGCTAGTCACGCAGCCCGATATCGAAATGGAGCACGGCTTCGCGCGAGCCAAGCTTTGTATAAAGCGCGACCGCGGGGTCATCCTCCAGATCTGCCTGCACATAGATGACCCACGCTCCGGCCGCGATGGCGATCGGACGCAGCGCTTCTATCAGGGCTGTGGCGATACCTTGCCGTCGCCGATCAGCGGCGACAGCCAGGTCATAGATATAGACTTCGCTGCGCTGCTGCTCGAACTTGCGCAACTCATAGGCAGCAAGCGCGCCAATGATCCGCTCACCCTCCACTGCCACCAGGGCGATGAAGCGAGGGTCGGCCAACAGATCGCGCAGATAGCTGTCTGGTGGGGGCTGGGCCGCATAGGATTGCGGGTCGTCGAACACATCGGAGAACAGCGCATTCGCCGCCCGCATTCTGTCGACATCCTCACCGCCCAAACGAACGACGACCGCTGGACTGATGTCGCCAGCGGCCGCCATGTCAGGTCAGGCCGCCTTCTTGGTTGAGGCGGTGTAGATTTCATCGATCGCCTGACCCAGCGAACCGTTGAACTCGTCCTCGCTCATCTGATGGCGCAGGTCGTTCAGCAAAGCGCGGCTGAAGCTTGCGATGATGCCGCGATTCTTCGCCAGTTCGACGCAGGCTTCGGAGCGGGAAAAACCGCCCGACAGGGCCACAACGCGCAGTACCTTGGGATGATCGACCAGCGCATCGAACAGGCCGGCCTTGGCGGGAAGCGACAGCTTCAGCATCACCTGCTGGCCTTCGGGCAACGCGTCCAGACCCTTGAGCAGTTCCTCCAGCAAAATCTGGTCGGCGTCAGCGCGCTCGGGGCTCTTGATGTTGATCTCGGGCTCCAGCATCGGCATCAGACCGGCGGCCAGCACCTGCGCGCCCACTTCAAACTGCTGCTTGACGATCGCGGCAATGCCCTCGCGGTTGGCGAGATTGATAACCGAACGCTCCTTGGTCCCGAACACGCCCAGCGACTTGGCGCGCTTGAGCAGCGTATCGAGTTCCGGCATCGGCTTCATCAGCTGCACGCCGTTCGCTTCATCTTCCAGACCCTTGTCGATCTTGATGAAGGGCACGACGCCGCGCTCGATGAGCGCCTGCGGCACCGGCTTGCCGCCCGCCTGCCCGTCCATCGTCCGCTCGAACAGGATCGCGCCGATCACCTTGTCGCCCGAAAAAGCAGGCGAGGTGATGATGCGGCTGCGCATCTCGTGGATGAGGCCGAACATCTCCTCATCATTGCTCCACGCACCTTCCTCGATGCCGTAGCCTTTAAGCGCCTTGGGCGTCGAACCGCCGCTCTGGTCGAGGGCGGCGATAAAGCCGTTGCCGGCCGCAATCTTGTTCTTCATGTCCTGATCCAGCATCTGCACATACC
>JAEZCS010000238.1 GCA_023433445.1 Pseudomonadota bacterium
CAAGGCATAAGGCCGGTCGAACTTCTCCGACACGACAAATTGCGCGCAGTTGTAGACGGGGACGCCGCGCGGGGTGCGCCCTTCGAAGGCGCCGCGATGGGCGTGCCCGTGAACGGCAAAGCGGACATTGTCGAAACGATCGATCGCCTCCGCCAGCCGGGAGGAGCCGAGGAATGGGAAGATTTCGGGGGGTTCTCCCTGCACCGTATCGACGACCGGCGCATAATGGAGAACCGCCACGCAACGGTCGGTGCGCAGCGAGCGCAAGGCGTTTTCGAGCTTCCGCGCCTCGTTGATGGCTTCCTCGACAAATGTCTTGATGCCCCTTTCGCCGAAAGCGCCCAACTCGCCACGCCCGAAGCCGCCGACAAAGCCCTTCACACCGGCAAAGCCGACACCTTTTATCTCGACCGCCTGATCGTCCAGCACGGTCACGCCCGCGCCGTGCAGGATGCGGGCGACTTCTTCGGGCTGGCCGCATTCATAGTCGTGATTGCCCAGCACGGCGACGGTGGGAATGGTGCAGGCGCGCAGATCCTCCGCCAGTATCTCGGCCTCTCGCGTCTTGCCGAAATTGGTGAGGTCGCCGCACAGCGCCAATATGTCGGCCTTTTCCGAAATCTCCTCGAACATTGCGCGGTAGCGATGTTCGGACGTGTCGGTGACATGCAGGTCGCCGATCGCGGCGAGCGTCAGACCTTCATGACGAACGGGTTCATTTGTTGCGGTCATGGCTCTCCTCAAGGCCTTTGCCGACCACATCGGCGAAACCCCATTCGGTGATGTCGATCAGATAGTCGCGCGGGGACAGAAGCCGCCCGCGACATACACGGATGTTGGGCACCGGCAGTTCCGCCCGCGTCTGCAAGCGGCCCAGCAGTTCCTCGAACAGCCAGAGCGGAACGCAATGCCGCTCGGTGGGATAGATGAAGCGGAAGTTGAGCAGATGGATCAGCAGCAATTCCCAATGCAGCCCATCGTGTCGAGCAACCACTGCCAATTGATCCGATCATGCTGGCGCAGGATGACATGGACGACATCGGCACCGTCATAGCGATACCGATCCTGGATGAATATTTTCGACAGGATGAATTCGGTCGGCGGTGTAATGCGGACGTTTATGCCATAGACTTCGGCATGATCTTCGGCACGAAACCATTCCTCCGTGACGGGAACACTGGCGGAGGATATGTTATAGATTACATCGAAGAAGTTGTTGCCGCGCCAGACCTTTCCGATCCAGCGCTCGTCTTCAAACTCGACTTCATGCCCCAGATGCTTGAAATAAGCGAGGATACGCGGGGCATCGCCTGCCTTGCAGAAGACGTCGAGGTCTTTTGTCGGGCGCACGATGCCGGTGTGGCAGCCCAGCGCATAGGTGCCCGAAAGCATAAAGGGGATGCCGGATTCCACCAGATGCTGGAGGCTTTCGGTGTAGAAGGCCGCTGCATCCGGCGGCGGATCGAAGATCGCTGGGTCTGCTGTCATTTCAGCAAGGCAACGGGCGAAAGGGGCGAGTGTTCCGTTGCCCTCCAGGGGACTATTCGATCAAACCCCTGGCACGCCCAGCAGCCTGGCCTCTTCCTTCAGCCGTCCGGCCTGCGCCGGGTTGGCCTTGCGCGCAGCCTCATAAGCTGCCTGCGCCTTTGCCGTTTCGCCGAGCGTCATGCGGCTGCGCATCAGCATGATCCAGCCGTCGACATTGCCGGGATTGGCCTTGAGCCTGGCTTCAAGCCCCGACACCATGCCTTCGATCATCGCGTCCTGCTGCCCCTTGGGGAGCTGCGCGGCGGCCTGCATCTGCTCGCGGCTCGGGCCCGGGATCGCCGCCGTGGCGACTGATCCTCCCAAGGCCGATCCAATGGCCGGATGCGGCGCGGTGGGCTTTACCGCGGCGAGGCGTTCCTTCACGTCGATGCCATTGATCTTGCCGACCTGCTCGATCGTCCGCCGCAGGTCCGCTTCCCACGGCGCGCCCGGCGGCGTGTCGACGAGCAGCGCCAGCCAGTCGCGGATGGCGCCCTCATGATCCTTGGCAAGGTCCTTGCGGACGGCGAGGAAATAGCGGGCGCGGGGCTCCTTGGGATCGAGCTTGATCGCCTTGTCGAAAGCATCCGCTGCTTCCCTGGGCATCGGGTCACGCTCGCTCGCCATCACCAGCGCCTCGCCGAGCGATGACCAGAAGGTCGCATTGTCCGGGGCCAGCTTGACCGCGCGGCGATAAGCCCGCGCCGCGTCGGCATGGCGGGCGCTTTCGAAATAGGCCCAGCCAAGCATCTGCCAGCCTTCCGCGTCGTTGGGATTGGCGCCCACCCGCTCCTGCAAGCCGCGGATGGCGCTTTCGGGATCGGAAGGCTGCTGCCCCGCCGCCGCGAAGGGTGCAGATGCCGATGCCGATGCCGCCTCGGCCTTTTCCGGCCGGTCGCGCCAGACATTATAGCCCACTGACACAATTGCCAGTCCGGCCGCTCCGATAAGAGCCATGCGCCCCACGCTCAGCTTCGTCACTTGCACTTCCCCGATAACTCAACTGCTCTCTAGCGTGACGCAGCGGAATTGATAGAGTGCCCCAAGACTTGATCCGCGCACCATAAACCGGCAGGGCATGGCCGGGGCTGCGAGTGATCTCGCAAGAGGGGGAAAATTTGGTGACTGACCGCGTGCGTATCGCGATCGTCGGGTCGGGGCCGGCGGGAATGAGCGCGGCCGCACGCGCGGCGCAGCTGGGCATTTCCCATCTGCTGATCGAAAAGACGGACCATCTGTCCGACACGATCTTCAAATATCAAAAGGGCAAGCATGTGATGGCGACGCCCAGCCAGCTCGTGCTCCGTTCCGACTTCGATTTCGACGCTGGCAAGCGCGAGGCGATCCTTGGCCGCTGGAACGAGCAGGCCGCCGCGCAAGGGCTCAACGTCGCCTATAATGCAGAGGTGAAGGCGATCACCGGCACCGGCGATCCCATCCCCGGCAGCGTGCAGAAGATCGTCGAGCGCAAGCGCGACGGGACCACCGATACCAAGGAAATCCAGCGCCTCGCCCCGCCCTACCGCCTCACCCTGACCGATGGGCGCGAGATTATCGCCGACGCCGTCATCATGGCGATCGGTACGCAGGGCAATCCCAATTTGATGCGCGTGCCCGGCGGGGACTTGCCCCATGTCCAGTATCAGCTGGACGATCCCGCCGAATATAATGACGAACATATCTTCGTCGTCGGCACGGGGGACGCAGGCATCGAAAACGCCATGGGCCTTGCCGCCGACGAGGCGCAGGGCAATGTCGTCACCATTCTCAACCGGGGGACGGAGTTCGCCAGCGCCAAGCCCGCCAACGTCAAGGCGCTGATGGCCGCCGCAGAGGCCGGCCGCCTCAACATCATGACCGAAAGCACCACGGCAAAGATCGAGCCGGGCTTCATCACGCTCGACAGCCGCGATGGCGAGGTGAAGATGAAGTGCGACCGCATCATCGCGCGCATGGGGTCGGCCCCGCCGCGCGGCTTCGTCGAAGGCTGCGGCATCGAATTTACCAGCAACGACCGCCTCGCCTTCCCGAAGCTGTCGCCCGTGTTCGAAAGCACCGCGCCCGGCATCTTCGTCATCGGCGCGCTGGCGGGCTATCCGCTGATCAAACATTGCATGAACCAGGGCTATGACGTCGTTGAATATATCAACGGCAATCGCGACCTGAAGCCCGCCGACGAACCCATCCTCGCCGCCAAATTCGCCGCCCTGCCGGAAAAGCGCGACGTTGCGGAGTGGCTGGAGTTCCTGCGCACCAACGTCTCCATCCTCGAAGGGCTGTCCCCGCTCCAGATGCGCGAGTTCATGCTGGACAGCGAAGTGCGCGCCTATCGCGCCGGGGCCGTCATCTTCGAAAAGCATGACTCCGGCTCCTCCCTGTTCGGCATCGCGCAGGGGCAGGCGCTGGTGGAGGTCGCGCCCAACACGAACGTCGCCATCGACGCCGGGTCCATCTTTGGCGAGGTCGGTCTCATCTCCGGCCGTCGTCGCGGCTCGACCGTGCGCGCGGGAACGGATTCGATCATGGTGGAGGTGTCGCGCACCGCGGCGCTGAAGCTCATGTCCTCCAACCCGCCCGCCAAGCGCGCCATCACCCGCATCTCGACCGAGCGCCAACTGCTCCAGATGTTCGGTTCGGGGCTGACCCCCGCCGACCTCGCCGAGGTGCTCGACACTGCGGAAATCAAGACGGTGAAGGCGGGCGAGCCGATCCTGAACGAAGGCGACCTTGGCACCGACATCTATGTGATCCGCGTCGGCTCCATGATCGTGGAGAAGAAGATCGGCGGGAAGAACGTCTTCCTCTCCTACCTGCCCGCCGGTTCCTATGTCGGCGAAATGGCGCTGATCGCGGGCGGCCCGCGCACCGCCACTGTCAAGGCGACGGTCAAGTCCGAAGTCATCAGGCTGAACGGCGACGCCTTCGCCCGGCTGATGGCCGCCAAGCCCGCTTTGCTGGAACGCGCCCGCCGCGACATGGCCGCGCGGCAGGACGTCAACGCCTTTATCGAAAGCCGCAAGGACAGCTTTTCCACCGTCGTCGACATGTATAGCGAAACGGCGAAGTTCCTGGTCGACAATGGCATCGGCGAAGCGACCGACGTGCTGCTCATCGACGAACATCTGTGCGTCGGATGCGACAATTGCGAAAAGGCGTGCGCCGACAGCCATGAAGGGCTTTCCCGGCTCGACCGAGAGGCTGGGCGCACCTACGCCCATCTCCATGTGCCGACCAGTTGCCGCCATTGCGAACATCCGCACTGCATGGCCGATTGCCCCCCCAACGCGATCCATCGCGGCCCGGACGGCGAAGTGTTCATCGACGAAACCTGCATCGGCTGCGGCAATTGCCAGCGTAACTGCCCCTATGGCGTGATCCGCATGGACAGCGTGCCGCCCAAGAAGCCGAGCCTGTTGAACTGGATGTTCTTCGGCGCTGGTCCCGGCCCCGGCGAGCCACCGAAGAAATGGAGCTACAAAAACGCCAAGCCCGGCGTCGAAAAGCCGAAAAAGGCGATCAAGTGCGACATGTGTTCCGGCATTGACGGCGGCCCGGCATGCGTGCGCGCCTGCCCGACCGGCGCGGCGATCCGCGTGTCGCCGGAGGATTTCCTGACTGTCGCCCGCCTCGATCGGGAGGCGAATTGATGGCGACCCGTGCATCTGGCCGCGCCGCTGCCCAGCCGCGACGGGCCAAGGGCGAAGTGCTGCATGACGGCTTCCTGCGCCACGCGAACTTCCGCTGGCTCAGGATCGCGACGATCATCTGCCTCGTCTCTGTCGCCAGCTATCTGTTGATCGACGTCACCCCGCGCCACAATGGCGGCAGTTGGTACGGTTACATCATGGGCACGATCGGCGTCGGGCTGATCCTGTGGCTCACGCTGCTCGGCCTGCGCAAGCGGGCCATGACGCGCGGCCGCTGGTCGTTGAAGGCATGGACCAGCGCCCATGTCTATCTGGGTTTGAGCCTGATCGTCATCGGCACGCTGCATACTGGCTTCCAGCTTGGGTGGAACGTCCACACGCTTGCCTATGCGCTGATGATGCTGGTCATCCTGTCGGGTCTGTTCGGCATCATCGTCTATGCGACGCTCCCCACCGCGCTCAGCAACAACCGCGCGGAAATGACGCAGGTGCAGATGCTCGAAGCCATCCGCGCCATCGACCGCCAGTTGCATGAGACCGCCCAGCCCCTGCCCCACGATCAGGCGGCGCTGGTGCGCCAGTCGCTGGAGGATGATCCATTCGGCGGCAGCCTGCTCGCACGCCTGTCGGGCCGTTACCCGCGCTGCGCCACTGCCCGCGCGCAGGCCAGTCTGCGCCACTGGACCGCCGACCATCCCGACACCGGCAATCAGCCGCTGGAAAAGGTCGACGCCCTGCTTGAACGCAAGCAGGCCATGCTCGCCCGGCTGCGCCGTCACCTGAAGCTCAAGGCGCTGCTGGAAATCTGGCTCTACGTCCATGTGCCCGCCACCTTTGCCCTGCTGGCCGCGCTGACAGCGCATATCGTCAGCGTCTTTTTCTACTGGTGAGCGCGACCATGAGCTTCCAAGTCCGCCAGATCAGCCTGACCGCAGACGGCCGCGAGATCGTCCGCTCCGCCACGCTCGCGAAACCGCAACTCTCGCTGGGCCGCGCGTCGGAAAACGACATACACCTGCCCGACCTCGCGCTGGAGCCGGATCACGCCCGCATAGAGCGGATCGACGACCGCACCATCCGCGTCCGCGCCACCGGCACGCTCGGCTTCGACCTGGAAGGCCACACGACGCGCGACGCGGAAATCGACATCGCCAAGGGCGCGGAACTGCGCTTTGGCGGCCACCGTCTCACCGTCTCGCGCGACGATGACGATGGCGCTGCCATTCTCACCATCCGCCGCGTCGATGCCGTGTCGGACGCGTCCGAGGAAAAGGAGGAGGCAAAGGTCTTTTCCCTGCGCGGCTATCTTCCCGGCAAGCGCCTCACCGCCTGGGGCCTCGCGCTCGCGATCCTCATCGGCTTCCTCGCCATCCCGATCTACAGCTACGCCAGCCGCCCCGCCACCGACACGCGCAACATCTACAGTGTGAAGGGCGACGCTGTCAGAGGGGACAGGGCATGGTCCTCCGGTCCGCTCAGCCAGGCGCACCACGCGCTGGAGGGCAAATGCGAGAGCTGCCACGAAAAGGCGTTCGTTTCCGTCCGCGATACCGCCTGCCAGACCTGCCACACATCGGTCCACGACCATGCGCCCGCCGCCCGCATCGCCATGGCGCGCGCGGAACCCGGCATGGGCGGCAAGTTCCTGAACCTCGTCGCGACGACCTTCGGCAAACCGCCGCAGGGCGCGTGCGTCGATTGCCACAGCGAACATGAAGGCGCAGGGCCGATGCAGCCCACGCCTCAGGCCTTCTGCACCGATTGCCACGGCAGCCTGAAGGATCGGCTGAAGGACACGAAGCTCGCTGACGCCAGCGACTTCGGCACGGCGCACCCGCAATTCTCGGCGCTGGTCCAGTACAATCCGGGCAAGCAACCCAGCTTCACTCGCGCCTCGCTCGACGCCAAGCCGATGGACGACAGCGGTCTCAAATTCCCGCACGACATCCACCTGTCAAAGACCGGCGGGGTCGCCCGCATGGCGCGGACGTTGAAGGCGCAGAATGGCTATGGCGACGCGCTCGCCTGCAAGGATTGCCACCGTCCCACCGCTGACGGCGTGCGCTTCCTGCCCGTCGATATGGAGCGGGACTGCCAGTCCTGCCACAGCCTGGCGTTCGAAACGATCGGCGGCACCGTGCGCACCCTGCGCCACGGCCAGCCCGAACAGGTGATCGCGGACCTGCGCGCCTATTACCGCTCGACCGGCCCGGCCCAGCCGATCGCGCTTGGCGGCATGGCCCGCCGCCGCCCCGGCGACTATGCGCAGGGCCGCATGTACCATGCCTATTTCGGCGCTCAGGCGGCGCGCCCGTCCCGCGCCGACGACGCCATTCGCGCGGTCTTTTCCAAGGGCGGCGCCTGTTATGATTGCCACACCGTCACGAACGACGGCGCGCGCTGGCAGGTGACGCCGGTGAAACAGTCCATGCGCTACATGATGAACGGCTGGTTCGATCATAAGGCTCACCGCACCGAGACCTGCGAAAGCTGCCACGGCGCAGCGAAGAGCCACGATGCGCG
>JAEZCS010000004.1 GCA_023433445.1 Pseudomonadota bacterium
GAGCGAACGTTATCGGTGAAGACGCCGGCTCCCACCTGATGGTCGGTGTTGTGATTACAGTTGCCGGAGTTGAGGTTTCGATGTGGGCCAATGGCGCGATCATGGTGCCATGAACCAGCTTCAGTTGGGAGATACGCTGCTGCTGCCGGACCAACCGACGGCGGGCACGGTCCTCGATCAACAGCTGTTCCCCGCGTGCGATCTCGCGCCGGTTGCGTTCATTGTCTGACACGAGATCGCCGCGTCGGATCGCCGCTGTCTTCGCGGGACCAAGCGCTATCAGCGGCTTGTTCTTAAGGCCCCGCTCTGCGTGTGAAAGATGCGTGTAGATGCGCTGCTTACCCTGCTCACACGTCACCTCTGTCATCACTTCAGCAAAGAGCTTGCGATAGAAGGTGAAATGCTCCTTGGAGTCGAACTCGGTCCTCAGTTCGCGACCGGCATCCCACTCATGATCCCCCACATGCTGGAGGGGGCGGAGCGCGAAAATGATGTGCCCATGATGATTGCGTTGGTCTCCTTCTTCCGAGGGGAGATGCGCCGTCGCTACATAGGGCAGGTCGTGCGCTGCGAAGGCCTCCGCAGAAGCGGGCGAGGATTTGACGCCGCGCGTCAGCCGACACGTCATGCGGAAGATTGATGATCATGCTGAACATGATCTTGGCGTCATCCTGCGCAGCCCGGTTGAGCGCTTCGACAAGATCGAAGGCCATCGCTTGTTCGGCCGGATCGGCGCCGACATTGGAGAGGATAATCGGCTCGCCAGTATCGCCCATTTCCAGCGCGTCATCGCGGGTGATGTAATCTACCAGCCGCCGGGCAACTCCGACGCGTGCGCGCCGCGCGCCATAATAGCGCGCATCCATATAGACGCCCCGCCGGCCCAAGCTGTCGATAACTGGACCGCTATAGGAGGGCAGCCGCATGTGCCCTGCCGGACTTCGCGAGCGACCCGTGCTCACCGGCGCCTCCTGGCCCTTGGGGGCAATCTTGCGCACCGCAGATTCGCGTATCTTCGTCCTGATCCTGCGCCAGAAACGGGCGATCGCGCGGTCAGAGGCGCGCTGTTCGGCCAGGAACCTGCGGCGAACACCTGCGTCTTCAATTGCCTCTGTGGTTCGCGCGCGCGCCTCCCGGCGCAGGCGGAATGCGGCCGCCGCCTCGTCCCTGCAACGCGCAACGAATTCACCCGCGCGCTCAATGCTCAGCCAAACGTCGCCTCGCCGCTTGTCCACAATGGTGAACTGAGCAGTTAGCGTCGCTTGGCGCTGGCGCTGCCCTTGCGAGTTCGCAACACCGGGGAGAAGGGGGGTCTGTGCTGGGTTTGACATCGTCAAAACAGTTTCTTTCGCCAAACAGACCCCCCTTATACTCCCCTTCCCTGGACCTTCGCTGGGATGCCTATTGCATCATGGTCTTGCACCACGACACCGCATAGGTCGCTCCCCCCTCCTGAACCATTAGACACCCTAGGGAGCCAATTCCTGCTGATGGGAGAAACCATGCTCCACCCATGGAGGAGCAGATGGACAAGAAGAATATCGCGCCCGCAGCCGAAAACAAGCTCGGGTATAACGAACGCCAGGCGCTGGAACAGGAGATCGCGCAGCGCGAAAACCGGTTGGCTGAGGCCAGGCGGGAGCAGCGCGAAGCCCGACGGGACGGTACGGCCGGCCACACTGTCGAACCGCATCGGAACTGGCATGCCTATGCGTTGGGCGGCGACCTGGCCGATTGCGGTCTCCAGGGCGGCGACGCCTATGCGCTGATGGGCCTGCGAAGCCTGCCCATCCACCGTCTCATCCGCCTCCTGCTGGACGCGCATGACGAACGGCCCGGCATCTATGTCGGGCGCCTTTTGCCCGGCATCATCGATACGCATCGCGACGAACTGCACGCGCGCGGCCTTGCCGCCAGCTGGCAGCGTCGCTGGATCCGTTATCAGGACCAGCTTGCCGCCTGGCAGGCCCAGCCCGACGCGGTGAAAGCGGGGGCTTGGCGCGACAAGCCGATCACCATGGGACAGCGCGAACTGGTGCGCATCACCGCCACCCTGCTCGACCTCGCCATGCCTGTCGGCCTCGACCGGGGCGGCGCAGCCGACTGGCTCGAAACCCAAGGCGCTAACCTTAACTACACCATCGAAGGATAAAGCCCGTGCCCAGGATGAAAATCACCAGCGTAGATGGCCGCCAGATCGAAGTGGTCGGCTCGGACAGCCTCAAAGCCGAGCTCGACCGCTACAAGAAGGCGATGGAGGCCCTGCTCCCCGACCTTGAGGGCGAAGACGATGCGGCTGGGGACCGCGCGCTCCTGCGCCACAATGACCTCGCCGCCGCTTTCAACCGCATCATGGATCAGCTCGAGGGCTGGAACAAAGTCGTGGCCGAGGAGAACCGCGACAAGCGCAAGGCGCTGGCCGCCAAAATCAGAAAGGACTGCCACGGTGGCTGAAATCCGGCAGCAGATCCGCGCGCTGGTGGAACGCCACTTGCTCTCGTTCCAGTTGCGCGGCCGGCCCGACATCGTCCTGCTGGCGGCACCCCTAATCGCGCACCAGGACGATCCATCCCTTCCCCCGCCGGTTGTTCCGGCGGGGCTGCCCGACGCGGCCGCTCTGGCTACCCATCTTGTCGCCCACGACGAGTTCGCGCCCGAGGCTGGCGATGCCGGACTCGCCATGCCTGGCGGCGTGCGTCACCCTCTGCTGCAATGGTCGCCGATCCTGCAGACCGCGCGGGCGGCGTCCCCGGACGGACGTGTTGCTGGCCGCACGATCGACGCGCTCCCCAGCGATATCCAGGGACTGGTCGCCTGGCTGGAAACGAGCATGGGGCTGCGCCCTCCCGGATGGACCGAACCGCCCAGGACAGACAAGGGCACCTACGACCTCGACGAAGTCGATGAAGCGAATGAAACCAGGGTGAACGCCCTTGATGAGGTGCGGGACGCCTTTGGCCGACGGTTCGGTTTCTCGATCGCGGATGTCGCGACATGGCTCCTCGCCATCCGCGCAGCCGATCCGGTTATGTATGTGCTCCTGCTCTCACGCGAATATCGCCTTGCGCTGAAGCGAAACCCGTCGCTCGGCACGCAGGCAGAAGGGGCGCACGCCGTTCCCGGTCTCTCACTGCCCCCGATCATGGCAATCATGGCGATTGGTGAGGTGCAGCGGGTTGTCGCGCTCTACCGTGGCCTGCTCGCCGCGCGCGCGACCACAGCTGATGTCCGGCTGGAAATTGGCGACAAGGCACGCTCGAAAGCGAAGCGTGGCCACGTCATGGAAGCTCGCATCCAGGCCCGACGTCGCACCGGCGCCGTTTATGACCAGGCGCCGATGAGAGCAGAGGCGTTGAGAGCGCGACTGCTCCTTATTCCCGGCCGCGACCTGAGCCGGGCGGAAGCGCGCGGCGTACTGGCGTCGCTCTATGGCGGGCGCGTCGATTGGGACAATGCACAAAGCGCCGGCACCCGGCACGGTGCCCATGAACTCCTCGCCGCCACCCTGGCGCCCAACATCTATGGCAAGCGCGTGCGCGGCAAGGGCCTTGGCTATCATGACGATGATCTCGACCTTCATTATGGGATCGCAGGGTCGCACATCGTCCATCTGTGCGTCAGCGAGATCGGCATGATGTTCAGGGGCACTGTCGATGCGGCCAGCCGCATCACGATTGCCGATCGTATCCTCACCGTTGTCGGCGGCAAGATGCTGACGAAGGAAGGAGAACATCCCAAGGACAGCCAGGCCCATCACCGGCTGCACAAGGAGGTGATGCAGATGCTGCATCTCTATCTTCCCCTCTATCCCGCACGGGGATCGGCCGGCCGGGCCAACCCGTTGGTCTGGCTGGAACCCGAGCGCGACCGCAGACTGTTTAAACGGCTGCTGCAGCCGATCCAATCCGGCGACCGCCGACTGGCCCTCAGGGGTAAAGCCCGCATGGTCGCCTTGGCGCTCTGGTTCCTCCAGGCATGCTTCCCGGCGCTCTACAAGCGAGTCGCCGCGCGTCGCATCGCGCTGCGGATCGCCTGTCAGCTCGCGACCAGCGCCTCGGTGCTGACCAGCGATCCGCTCTTCCACAGCCTGTTGATCAACGCGACGAAGCTCACATTTCCCAGGGCACCGCGCCATAAGAAGGGCACGCCGATAATGTCGAAACTCGCGTTCCCGAAGGCAACCAAACCCACGGTCAGCCACGAGACGATCATAGCCGCCCTTGCGCGCGCCGCGCCTCGGTAAGCGCGGTGCTGAATAAGGCAGCGTATCCACGTCAGGGAAAAGGTAGCGACCGTACCATGAGCACGGCGGCTTTTAGCCGCCCGTCACAGGACAGCGGCGTTTATTAGACATCCTTGGTGGCCGCTTGGCGGACGGGGCAAGGTCCCCGCATGGCAACGGAACACGGATCGTGGCGTCTAAACGCCGACGCGGAGGGAAGACCCTCCGACTGTCCGCTCCGCTTTCATCGACCAGAATCCGAGACCGCGGCGGACAGCGCTGAGCCGCAGAAGCGGACGGTCCGCGGCGGTATGCGTCCCATTCCGGTCTACAGCCAGTTCGCTTCTGACTTGCCTATTTCCCGCGAAGAGATTCAAATCGTTCTGGCGGCGCTCGGCTCCGACCTCGCCGCCCTGTTTTCGGAGGATGGATAATGAAGCAAGGCCGGGGATCCAGAGGCAACGCCAGATTGCGAGCCTATATGTATCTGCGGCTGAGCGTCGATAAGGAAGACGGCAAGGCGCAGAGCATTGAGGCCCAGCGTACCGCGATCCATGACTATGCCCAGCGAAACAGTATCGAGATCGTCGAGGAGTTCGCGGACACCGGCTTGAGCGGCCAGTCCGCGAACAGACCGGCTTTCAACCGCATGATCGAGCAGGCTACAGAGACGCCTTCTCCAGTCGATATCGTCCTGATTTACAGGATTGCCCGGCTGGCGCGCAATATGCGGCTATTCTTTAATTCGCTCGATGGTCTTGCCGACGCGGGAGTCGAGGTGATCTCCATCACCGAGAATTTCGGTGAGGGTCGGCGGACCAAGCGCCTGGGGCAGACCATCAGCGCCATGGTTGCCGAGCAGCAGGCCATCGACGCCTCCATCTATACCTCCAAGAGCCGTCGAGAAAACGCCCGCCAGGGCTTCTACAATGGCGGCCCGGTGGCCTATGGCTATGAGACATATGTCGCCAGGAGGGATGGCGATAAGGAGCGGATGAAGCTGCGTGTCGTCCCGTCAGAGGCCTCCGTTCTTCGCGAGATTTTCGATTGGGCGGATATGGGGCGTGGCGGACGATGGATCGTTCAGACCCTCAACGCGCGAGGCACGACGCTCCGCGGCGCGAAATTCTCGAACGGCAATCTCGCGGGCATCCTGGGACGCGTCACCTATACCGGCGTATATTACGACAAGACGGTTGATGACGACGGCAATGTACCCGATCCCGAAGACTGGATCGCGGTGTCCTGCCCGATCATCATCGAGCAGGCGCAGTTCGACCGTGTCAACGCTCTACGCGCCTCTCGCAATCCACGCCGCACGGCGCCCCATATTGCTGCCGGGACGACGATGCTTACCGGCATCGCCAAATGTGGCATGCCGGGATGCGCCTGTGCCATGACGATCAGATCCGGCAAGGCCGGGCAGTATCATTACTATGTCTGCGCCAATCGCGTGAACAAAGGCCAGGCTTGCGCGGCGCCGAGCATGCGCCGGGAAGTCCTCGATGGACTCGTGTTGGACGCAGTGGAAAAGCAGTTGCTCGCACCCGAACGGTTGGATTCGCTCCTTTCCGACGTTCTCAACCTTTCCGACCAGAAGCGGATCCAGCGTGAGGAAGAGCTTGTCCATGCCCGCGCCGAGCAGACGCGGCTTCGTACCGCCATCGAGCGCCTCCTCATCCTTGTGGAGACAGGCCAGATGGGGCCGCGCGATCCTATCTTCGCCAAGCGGATGGATGAAAACCGTTCCGCACTCGCGACCGCCACATCACGCATAGATACACTGGAGACCCAGCTCGCCAAGGGTTCGCGAAAGATTACGCCAACCAGCATCAAGCGTTTCGGCGAACTTTTGTCCGCCAGATTACGCGACGACGATTCGACGCTGAGGAAGGCTTACCTGCGTATGCTGGTATCGAACGTCACCGTTTCCAAGGAACAGATAGTCATCTCCGGCCCGAAGGCCGCATTGGAAAATGGCGTTTGCAACGGTGCCCCGCGCCTAGAGGGCATGGTGCCCATCTTTGACCGGGAATGGTGCCCAGAAGAGGACTCGAACCTCCACGACCTTGCGATCGCCAGCACCTGAAGCTGGTGCGTCTACCAATTCCGCCATCTGGGCACGGGGTAGGACGGCGCGATTAGCCGTTGGTCTGCGCACTGTCAATTCCATCGCGGCGATTATTTCTTACTTTCTGGTTTTCCGCGGGCAAGCGTCTATGGGGTCATGCAGGCCACAACAAAGGTCAGTGGGAGATAGCCGATGACCCCTATTCCAGCAGTGCCGCTGGCATCGTTCGCCCGCCCGGATGGTGCCCGCCTGGCCTATCGCTATCGCAGGGGCTCTGGCCCGACAATCGTGTTTCTGCCTGGCTATATGTCCGACATGGAAGGCGGCAAGGCGGTGGCAATTGACGCCTGGGCGGCGCAGACTGGCCGGGCAATGCTGCGGCTCGACTATGGCGGCAACGGCGCGAGCGAAGGCCGGTTTGAAGATGGCACGCTTGCCAGTTGGCGGGACGATGCGCTGCTGTTGATCGATGCCTTGACGGACGGGCCGCTGCTGCTGGTGGGATCGTCGATGGGCGGCTGGATCGCCCTGCTGATCGCGCTTGCTCGTCCGGAAAGGGTTGTCGGGCTGGTCGGGATCGCCGCCGCGCCGGATTTCACCGATTGGGGCTTTAGCGATGCAGACAAGGCGCTGCTGGCGACCGAGGGCCAATTGCGCGAGCCCACGCCCTATGGCGACCAGCCCCTGGTGACAACGCTCGCTTTCTGGCAGTCCGGCCAGGCACTGCGCTTGCTTGACGGGCCGATCCCCATCAACTGCCCCGTGCGGCTGCTGCAGGGACAGGAAGATCGCGACGTACCATGGCAGACGGCGCTTCGGATTTCCCAGCGCCTGAATTCATATGATGTGCAGACACTGCTTGTTAAGGATGGTGATCATCGCCTGTCGCGTGACAGCGATATAACGTTGATAATCGACACCCTCGGCAGTCTTCTGGATATTCTCTGATGCTCCTTCTCCCGCTGCTGCTTTTGACGCCGCAAGCCTATGATCCCGAAATCGAGGCGGTGATGAACCGGCCCAAGAAGGAGGCGCAGCGGGCGTCTACAGAGCGCCCTGCTTCCGCCGCTGCTGCCGACGGGCGCATTCCCGTGCCGGAAAAATATGCCGCGCCATTTCAGGCTTGTCTGGATGAAGCGCTGGAGTCCCCTGACAAGGCTGTGGCCTTCGCTCAGAAATGGCGGCTTGAGGGAGGCAGTTTCTACGCCCGCAATTGCATGGGTTTTGCCTATGCCCGTGCAGAGCGGTGGGCGCCCGCCATGGTTGCTTTAGAGCAGGCCGCCGATGAGGCGGAGCGGAGCGGCGAGATGGCGCAAAGCGCCCGCTTGTGGGCGCAGGCCGGAAACGCTGCGCTGGCGGCAGGCGATGCAGCCAAGGCGCGGAGCAGTTTCGATGCGGCCTTGGCGCGTGGCTTGCCCGATGGCGTTGAAAAGGGTGAGACCTATCTTGACCGTGCGCGGGCCCTTGTGGCGCTGGGCGAAGCCGAGGAAGCGCGTGAATCGCTAGATGTGGCGATCGCCCAAGTGCCGCAGGACCCCCTTGCCTGGCTCCTCTCGGCAACACTCGCACGTCGGTCAGGAGAGCTGAAGTTGGCGCAGGCGCATATTGCGCGCGCGGTGCAGCTTTCCCCCGACGATGCGTCGGTCGCGCTGGAAGAAGGCAATATCGCGGTTCTGACAGACCATGACGATGTCGCGCGGTCGGCTTGGCAGCGGGCGGTAAAGCTCGCCCCTCAATCTGAGGCCGGAAAGGCCGCTGCCGACAATCTCTCCCGGTTGCCGGCAGGCGCTCCGGCGCGCTGAACTAATTGAGGTAGAAGTCCACGGTCGTGACGACCCGCACCTTCTTGTAGGGTGTGTCGCTTGATCCGTCCGCTTCGCCGTCGCGCGGATCGATGGAGAAATAGCCCTGGGTTGCGCTCTTGATCCCGCCGACGCTGGCGCCGCTGTCACGCGCAAACTGTTCGGCCGCCGCGCGGGCGTCGCGGGTCGCGGCGGCAACCATGGGTGGCTTGATGTCATTCAGCTTGGTGAAGCTGTACCGCATGCCTGAACCTTCCTGTAGGGTGACGCCCCGGCGGACCAGGTCGAATTGCTGTGCGACCGCCTTTTGCGCCTTGGCGATGTCGGTCGTGCGCAACAACATGCGCTGAGTAATGGTGATCGTGTTGACGCCGTTGTTGATATATTGATTGACCCCCGCACCGGTGGGAGTGAGCGCGTCAGGCTTGAAACCCAGACCCGCGAAATAGGCTTTCAACTCCTGCGTATTGTTGTCGATCTCCGCGCGTACCGCAGGCAGATCAAAACCCGTCGCGGCATAGCTGATCGACCAGGTCGCGAGGTCAGCCGTGACATTGCGCTCCGCCAAGCCGCGCACGGTGACAGAGCGGTCGGCAGCCTTGGCGCGCTTCAGCCCGTCGCCCAGCAGGTAGCCGCCACTCACCAACCCCAGCGTCAACAGGCCGGCACAAGCCAGCAGCACCTTGTCGCGATACTCCAGCGCCATTCGCGTCTCCTCTTTCATCGGTGCCCATGCCACCCTATCTTGGCGGCAACACTGCCTCTGCCGAGATGAACCGTTGCTTAGCGGCGACCAACGGAGCGATGATTTGATCAAATATCTTCATACGATGATCCGAGTAACCGACGTCGATCGCACGGTCGCCTTCTTCAAGCTGCTGGGACTCGTGGAGCAGAAACGCTTCGATAATGAGAATGGGCGGTATACGCTCGTTTTTCTCGCCGCGCCGGGGGACGAAGATGCCCAGGTTGAACTGACCTATAACTGGCCGCCAGAAGATGGCTCGCCTGCTGAACAATATGGCGAGGGCCGGAATTTCGGGCATCTCGCCTATCGGGTGAGCAACATTTACGAGGTGTGTCAGCGGCTGATGGATGCGGGCGTCACCATCAACCGGCCGCCGCGCGACGGCCATATGGCTTTCGTCCGCACGCCGGACAATATCTCGATTGAACTGTTGCAGGACGGTCATCTGGAGCCTGCGGAACCCTGGGCGTCGATGCCCAATACGGGCGTCTGGTGATCCCATGCTGAGCGTCGCGCGCATACCGGTGCTTTCCGACAATTATGTCTGGCTGCTGCATGATGATGCGAGCGGCGAGACGGTCGTCATCGACCCGGCGGTGGCAGAGCCCGTACTGGCAGCCGCGGCCGAGCGTGGATGGACCATCAGCCAGATCTGGAACACGCACTGGCACGGAGATCATGTCGGCGGCAATGCAGCGATCAAGGCCGCGACCGGCTGCCAGATCACCGGACCGGCAGCAGAGGCTGGCAAGATCGGCACGCTCGACCGGCAGGTGAAGGAGGGTGACGAGGTCCGCATCGGCGGTCATGTCGCCACCGTGATGGAGGTGCCCGCCCATACCGCCGGTCACATCGCCTACCATCTGGCCTCCGACCGCATCATCTTCGTCGGCGACACGCTGTTCGCCATGGGCTGCGGGCGGCTGTTCGAGGGGTCGGCTGACCAGATGTTCGCCAACATGGCCCGCTTCGCCGCCTTGCCCGACGACACGACGGTCTATTGCGCTCATGAATATACGCAAAGCAATGGGCGTTTCGCCCTGACGATCGAACCGGACAATGAAGCGTTGCTAGCGCGTATGGCCGAAGTGGATGAGGCGCGCACCCGTGGCAAAGCAACCGTGCCCACGACGATCGGTCTTGAGCGCGCCACCAATATCTTCATGCGCGCCAGCGATGCGCAAGAACTGGCCCGCCGACGCGCGGCCAAGGATGCGGCCTGACGGTTCGGGCGATACGGTGCCGCCTGCTTCGAAGGTGGCAAGTGCAGGAGAAATGCCATGCGTGCTTGGATGTGTCTGGCGCCGCTGATGCTGGCCGCGTGCGCGGGAGGTGACCAACCCGCGCGTCTTACGGAAAAGCAGGCGGCCCGGCTGGAGGCTGCGTTGGAAGGCAAGGTCCCCGGTGAGCCGCTCAAATGCGTGAGCCGCTTTTCAGGCTCCAGCCTGACCGCGATCAGCGAAGGCGTATTGCTGTACCGGGTGAGCGGCCACCTCGTTTATCGCAACGACCTGAACGGTAGCTGCACCGGCCTCGGGCGGGGCGACACCCTCATTATCCGGCCGACAGGCGCAGGCTCTCAATATTGCCGTGGCGACATAGTCCGGAGTGCGGATCTGGTTACCGGATCGATCACCGGAGGTTGTGCGCTGGGCTCATTCACCCCCTACCGTACGCCCGGCCGCTGACGCTCAGCCTTTATACAAGGCGTCCAGCTGTTCCCCATAGCGCGCCTTGATGACATGGCGGCGGATTTTCATGGACGGGGTCATCTCGCCATTTTCGATGGTGAAGGGTTCGTCAGCCAGGATGATGCGGCGCACCCGTTCGGTGACGGAAAGCTCTTCATTCACCCGGTCCACCGCCGCCCTTAGCGCCGCCAGATATTGGGCGTCTTTCGCAAGCTGATCAGCCTTCTTTCCTGCCGTCAGCGCCCATTCGCGCGTCCATTCGGCATCGGGCACCAGCACCCCAACCAGATGCGGCCGTCGGTCGCCATAGACCATCGCCTGACCGATCTCGGGCTGCAGCGTCAACATGCCCTCGACCTTTTGCGGCGACACATTGTCGCCCTTGTCGTTGACGATCAGGTCTTTTTTGCGGTCGGTGATCCGGATGCGGCCCTTGCCGTCGATCTCGCCGATGTCGCCGGTGTGCAGCCAGCCATCCTTGAGCGCTTTCTCGGTCTCCGCCGCGTTGCGCCAATAGCCCTGCATCACCAGCTCGCCCCGCACCAGAATCTCGCCATCATCGGCAATCTTCACCTCGACGCCATCCAGCGGCGGCCCGACCGTGTCCATCGCAATCCCCACACTCGGCCGGTTGCAGCTGACGACTGGCCCGGCCTCCGTCTGGCCATAGCCTTGAAGCAGGGTGAGGCCAATTGCATCGAAGAAGAGGCCGACGTCCGGATTGAGCGGCGCGCCGCCCGACACCAGCGCCTTCATGCGCCCGCCAAAGCGCTTGGCGATCTTGGGCTTGAGCGTTCGGTTCAGCAACAGCTTCATCGGCAGGTCCGCGATGGAGCCCTCGCCCCTCTGCTCCTTCGCCGCGATCCGCAGGGCCTGGCTCAGCAGCCAAGCCGGAAACTTGCCCTGCTTCTCGATCGACTTGATGATCCGCGTCCGCAGCACCTCGAACAGGCGCGGGACAACGACCATGATCGTGGGTCGCGTCTCCTCTATGTTACTGGCGAGCTTTTCCAGCCCCTCGGCATAATAGATCTGCCCGGCCAGCATGATCGGAAGGAACTGCCCGCCGCTATGCTCATAAGCATGGCTGAGCGGCAGGAAGGAGAGGAAGGCCTCATGCCCCCATCCGAAATCCTCCGCCAGCAGTTTGCCTGCACCCTCGATATTGCAGAGGATCGCGCCATGATGCTGCATGACGCCTCGAGGCGCACCGCCAGTGCCGCTGGTGTAGATGATGCAGGCCAGGTCGCTCCGACCGGCGACCTGTTCCGCGGCGCAGGCATCCGGATCGGCGATGTGAGACGCGATCATATCGGCCCACAGGTGGCAGGACAGATCACCTTGCGCGCCGCGCAACGGTTCCATGCCGACGATGAAGCTCGCCTGCGATCGCAAGACTGCGGGCATCAGCGTCTGCGCCAGCTTTGCGGTGGACACAATAACCGCTCTTGCGCCGCTGTCGGTCAATATATGCTGATGATCGCGCGTCGTATTGGTGGTGTAGGTCGGCACCGTCACGCATCCTGCCGCCATGATGGCAAGATCGGCGATGCAGAATTCGGGCCGGTTCTCGCTCACCAGCATCACCGCGTCGCCGGGCTTTAGCCCTTGTGCCTTAAGGGCGGCGGCAAGGCCCGCCACCTGCAACGCCACCTCGGTCCAGCTGAGGGATTTCCAGCCATCTTCCGTCTTGCGCCACAGGAAAGGAAGGTCGCCCATTTCCTTCGCCCGCGCGAAGAACATGGTCACCAGATTGGGATACTGTTCGATCGCCCGCAAGCAGCGCAACTCCTTGATTGACGGCGCGTATCACGCGCGCATCCGCTCCTCCGGCCGCTATAGCCGCGCCTTGCCGTAGCGGCCACGCATTTTTCAGTCGAACAGCCCGTCCTGGAGACCAGTGGGCGGATTGAGCCCGAGATGCTTCCAGCCCGGTCCATTGAGGCAGCGCCCGCGCGCTGTACGCGCGATGAGGCCAAGCTGGATCAGATAGGGTTCGATCACTTCTTCGATCGTGTCACGCGGCTCCGACAATCCTGCCGCCAGCGTTTCGACGCCCACGGGCCCACCGCGGTAAATGTCGGCGATCATCATCAGGTAGCGGCGGTCCATAAGGTCGAGGCCCAGCTGATCGACCTCCAGGCGGCTAAGCGCCGCGTCGGCCGCCTTGGCATCCACCGCTTCGACACCGGCGACATTGGCGAAATCCCGCACCCTCCGCAGCAACCGACCCGCGATGCGCGGCGTTCCGCGTGACCGCCGGGCGATCTCGATCGCGCCGTCGGACGTGATGCCGAGGTCGAGCAAGCGGGCGGCGCGCCGCACCACCAGCTCCAATTCGTCCACCGTGTAGAATTGCAGCCGCACCGGAATGCCGAAGCGGTCGCGCAGCGGCGTCGTCAGCAACCCCTGCCGCGTCGTCGCGCCCACCAGCGTGAAGCGCGGCAGGTCTATGCGCACTGACCTTGCCGACGGGCCCTCGCCGATCATCAGGTCGAGCGCCCGGTCCTCCATCGCGGGATAGAGGACTTCTTCCACCGCAGGATTAAGCCGGTGGATCTCGTCGACGAACAGCACGTCGCCTTCATCCAGGTTGGTGAGCAGCGCCGCCAGATCTCCTGATTTGGCAATCACCGGTCCCGATGTCGCGCGAAAGCCGACGCCCATTTCCTTCGCGACGATCTGCGCCAGCGTCGTCTTGCCAAGACCGGGCGGGCCGAAAAACAGCACATGGTCCAATGCGTCGCCACGCTGCCTTGCTGCCTCGATGAAGACACGCAGATTTTCGCGTGCGGCCTGCTGCCCGATAAATTCGGTCAGGGATTTGGGCCGCAGGGCCGCGTCCACATCTTCGGGACGGCGCGTGGAGGCGACCAGCCGGTCCTCGCTCACTTCGCCGCCTTCCGCAGCGCCAGCCGCACCAGCGCATCCAGCGTCGCGCCTTCACCCAATTCTTCCTCGGCAGCAGCGACCGCGTTGCTTGCCTCGACCGGCTTGAAGCCGAGATTCTGCAGCGCGGACACAGCATCCGCGCCAAGCCCTCCGGCTGCTGCCGCTATCATACCCACGCCCGGTATTCCCCCGGCACCCGGCGCCGCGCCGATCTTGTCCTTAAGCTCATTGACGATCCGCAGCGCCAGCTTGGGGCCGACGCCATTGGCGCGCGCCACCATCGCCTTGTCACCGGTCGCCACGGCTCGATGCAGTTCGGCAGGCTCAAGCGCCGACAAAATGGCCAGCGCCACGCGCGATCCCACGCCCTGAACGCCTATCAGCAGGCGGAACCAGTCGCGCTCTTCGCCGCGAGCAAAGCCGACCAGCCGGATCGAATCCTCCGACACCAGCATTTCGGTATGCACAGTCACGGCTTCGCCCACCGGTCCCAACGCAGCCAGCGTCCGCGACGACGCCCCGACCAGATAGCCGACGCCCGCCACGTCGATGATCGCATGGTCCAGCCCGGTGCTGTCCAGCCGCCCTTTCAGTTTCGCGATCATGCCCCGCACCCTTTGGTCATGGTCTGTTCTTTACAGCCTCTCTGGCGCAGCGCCAGTCAAAAGCGCGCTCGTCACGGCACCATTTGGTCCGCCGGGCGTAATGCAGCGAAATTCTCCCTTTCTCAGGAAGCTATTGATGTCAATGCAAGCGCCGCTGCTCTCGCCACAGGATTTCGCCTGCCCCGCCATTCGCCTTTCCGGCACTGTCGACCAAGCCATGTATCTGCACTTCAAGGATGCGCTCGCCGCCGCCCCTTTGGAAGGCCTGGTCGTCACGGAAATCGCGACGCTGGGCGGCGATCCCGAAATCGCCCGGATGATGGGCGAGGACATTCGGTTTCATTCTGAACTCAGCACAAGCCGCAGGCTCGTTTTCCTTGGGAAGACCGCAGTCTATTCGGCAGGGGCTACGTTCATGGGCTTCTTCGCCAAGGAGAACCGTTATCTCACGCGTGGGACGCGGATCATGATCCATGAGCGGCTCATCACGAAGGACATTCATTTGCAGGGACCGCTCACCACCTGCGTCGCAACGCTCAAGGCTGCACTCAATGAGATAGAATCCTCGATCGTCATACAGAATGAAGGCTTTTCCAATCTCGTGCTCGGTTCCGACATCACGCTTGACGAAGTGCTCCGCCGAGCCCCTGAAAACTGGTATCTGGAAGCCAATGAAGCCGCGTCGCGTGGCCTTGTGGCTGCGGTGCTCTGAAGCGAACCGCATTTGATCTCAAGCACTCGACCCGTTCAGGCAGAAGCTTTCGAAGCCCTCATCTCCCTGCAAAGGAGAGCCCGACGACAAGCGGGAGGGCAAGCGGGTCGAGGATGACACCAACCCATGGCACGCTTCTCCTGCGTATCTCTTGCTTTGCTGCCCTTTTCGAAGTTGGCAGGCCAGATAGCCTGTGCCTGGAAGCTGCCCACCCTTGCCAGCGTCCTATTTTTGCGGCTTCCTCGGCGCCATGAAGCCTGCCTCCTCGCGTATCGCCCTGTTCCCCTGGCGTTATGGAATGTTCCTGATGCTGCTGGCGACGGCTTTGCCACTGGGCCTCGTGATGCCTTGGCATCAGGCGCTGATGGCGGGGTTCGATTGCGCCTCTCTCGCCTTCATCGCCGCCGCCGCGCCGCTGATCCATACCGATCCAGACAGCATGCGGCGCAATGCCCAGGTCAACGACGTCAATCGCCGTCTCATGCTCCTTATTACGGGGATCGTCTCGCTGGTCGTGCTGGTTGCCGTCGGCGTAGCGGCCAGCCAGCATGGAGGCCCGAATGCAGCGGTCATAGCCTTGCTGCTTGCGACCTTGGCGATCGCCTGGCTCTTTTCAAACCTTGTCTACGCCATGCATTATGCGCATCTTTTCTATTTGGCTGATGCGCAGGGTTCGGACGGCCGAGGGCTCGAATTTCCCGACACTCCAGAGCCCGGCTACAGCGATTTCGTCTATTTCGCTTTCACCCTCGGCATGACCTTTCAAACCTCCGACGTCACGGTGACCAGCACGCCCATGCGCCAGGTCGTCACGGCGCACTGCCTCGCTGCCTTCCTGTTCAATCTCGGCATCCTCGCCTTCACGATCAACGTGCTGGGAGGCGCTTGAGCCAAGCTTCACCGCTTGCTTACCATTTGCGGGCATAAGCGCGATCATGCCCTCTTCCGCCGACCCCTGCCCACCCTCTGCCGTCAGTCATGGCGTGGGTCTTGTGGGCCTCGCAGGCCTTGGTCTGTGGGCAATGGTGGCACGGCATTACGGCATGAACGGTCCCAATGCAGGCTTTGCGGCAGTCGTGGCATGCGGGCTGCCGATGGTCTTGTGGTCGGTGCTGGTGGACAAGGTCCATCGCAATGCGTCGACCGGCATCGACTGGCAGGCACCGCCCCGCCGTCTGCGCGCCGTGCTGGACATCAGTCTGGTGAAGGTCGCTGGCCTGTGGGCGACATGGCTCGCAATCGCCATCTTCTACTGCCTCGCCCGCTGGTATTGGAACGGCAACTACCGCTACTCCATGGACCTCTTCATGGATGCAGCCCCGTGGCTGCTGCTGTTTTCCATCCCTTATGTCCTATGGCTTGACCGGCGGCTGGTTGAGCCCCGTGACGCGACTTACGCCTTCGGCCAGTGGGTCATTGGTGGCGCGGCCGGAAAGCCCGACCTGGCGCAGGTCGCAAATCATGCCCGTTCGTGGACGGTCAAGGGCTTCTTCCTGGCCTTCATGCTTTCCATCGTGCCGGGCAATTTCGCCAGCATTGTCGATTGGCGGCTGGATCATGCCATTGCCAATCCGGTCAATCTGGCAGCTTTCCTGATCGCGGTCATGTTCATGATCGACGTGTGCATGGCGACAGTCGGCTATCTGCTGACCTGTAAGCCGCTGGATTCTCACATCCGTTCAGCCAATCCTTTGCTCGCCGGCTGGGTTGCGGCGCTCATCTGCTACCCACCCTTCGTACTGATGGGCAGTGGGGGCCCGCTGGACTATCATGCGGGCGGCGCAGAATGGGATGTGTGGACGCAGGGGCACACGGCGCTGCAATGGCTGCTCGGCGGCTGGCTGGTCCTGCTGACCGCCATTTATGCCTGGGCGACGGTGGTGTTCGGCATCCGCTTCTCCAACCTCACCCACCGCGGCATCCTGACCCACGGCCCTTATCGATGGAGCCGCCATCCGGCCTATCTGTCGAAAAATCTCTTCTGGTGGTTTTCCGCGCTGCCCTTCTTGACGGTTTCGGGCAGCCTCACCGACATGGTGCGCAATTGCGCCATGCTGGCGATCACCAACGCCGTCTATTACTGGCGCGCGCGGACGGAGGAGGCGCACCTCTCCACTGACCCCGCCTATCGCGCCTATAGCGATTGGATGGAGCGCAACGGCCCGGTTCCCCGCTTCTTCGCCTGTATGACCGGGCGCGGGCGCAGCGGCGACCCGGCACTCAATCCCGCCGAATAAGTTAGAAGCTTTCCTCGGCATAGGTGCGGGAAAGATCGCCTGCCCATTCGCCATGATAGCGCTCGAGCAATTCTTCGGCATGGGTCCGACCCGCTGCCACCATCGCGTCCAGCGGTGCCAGATAGGCCGTTTCATCCGCGCCGCTATCGTTCAGCCGCGCTCGCGCCTTGAGCCCGCTGCGGCTGATATCAAGCACTTGAGCGGCGATATCACGCAACTTGCGCCCACCCGGAAGAGGCGCATCGAGCGCCAGCTTGGGTGCCGCGTCCCGCAACAACTGCCGGTCCTCCATCGTCCAGTCCTTCACCAGATCCCAGGCGGCATCCAGCGCGCCCTGATCATAGAGAAGGCCGACCCAGAATGCGGGCAGCGCCGTGATGCGATCCGCCGGACCGCCATCGGCCCCCCGCATTTCGAGGAAGCTCTTCAGCCGCACCTCCGGGAAAGCGGTCGAAAGATGGTCCTCCCAATCCTTCTCGGTTGGCTTTTCGCCCGGCAGCACCGACAGCTTGCCGTCCAGGAAGTCGCGGAAGCTGAGCCCCGCCGCGTCGATATAGCGGCCATCGCGATAGACGAAGTACATCGGCACATCGAGCGCATAGTCGGCATAGCGTTCATAGCCAAAGCCGTCTTCGAACACGAAGGGCAGCATGCCCGTCCGGTGCGGGTCCGTATCCGACCAGATATGGCTGCGATAGGACAGGAAACCGTTGGGTTTGCCTTCCGTGAATGGAGAGTTGGCGAACAACGCCGTCGCCAGCGGTTGCAGGGCCAGGCTGACACGGAATTTCTGCGCCATGTCCGCCTCGCTGCCATAATCGAGGTTCGTCTGGATCGTGCAGGTGCGCAGCATCATGTCGAGGCCCAGCGTGCCCACACGCGGCATGTGCCGCAGCATGATGTCATAGCGCCCCTTGGGCATCACCGGCAGCTCAGCGCGCGTCTTGTCCGGCCACATGCCCAGACCCAGAAAGCCGAGGCCCAGCATGTCGCCGACATATTTGACCTGCTCCAGATGCCGCGCCGTCTCCGCGAAGGTCTGGTGCAGGTTCTCCAGGGGCGCCCCGGACAATTCCAGCTGCCCAGCCGGCTCCAGGCTGACCGTGCCGTCAGGCCCGGACAAGGCGATGATGTTGTCGCCTTCGAACACCGGGCTCCAGCCATAGCGGGTCAGCCCGATCAGCAATGTGTGGATGCCGCCCTGCTCGTCATAGGCGGGCGCATGATGATCGGCTTTGGAGTAGACGAACTTCTCGTGCTCGGTGCCGATGCGCCAGCGCTCCTTGGGCTTGGCGCCCCTGGAAAAGGCCACGATCAACTGATCGCGGCTTTCGATGACGGGATCGCGTCCCCCTGAGTCGGTTCTGGTGCTCATGCCCCGCCTTAGCTTGCCCCTAACGCGCGTCAATCGACAGCGCTCGACGCCCAAATAGGTTGCGCCGGCTGGGGCTGCAATCCCATTTCGGATTGCAACTGGCCGAGCTTTCCTATCGCCAGTCGCCGTTGAGCGTCATCCAGGCGGCCGTCGCCGCGATCGCTGCCGTCTCCGCGCGCAGGATGCGCGGGCCCAGGGAGACGGGCACAGCCTTGCCGATGGCACGGATCGCCTCCCGTTCCGCCGGATCAAATCCGCCCTCCGGCCCGATCAGGAACGCCGCTGGCCCCGGATGTGCGCGCAGCGTTTCGTTCAACGGTTCGCCACCGCTTTCATCGGCAAAGAACAGCCAACGGTCGTCCGGCCAGTCACGCAGCAATGCGTCCAGCTTCACCATGCCGCCGAGTTCCGGCAGGACGGTGCGGCCGCACTGTTCCGCCGCCTCCACAAGATGCGCGTGCAAGCGGTCGAGGTTCAGCTTGTCCACCACGGCCCGCCTGGTCAGCACCGGTTGCAGCTTCGCCACGCCAAGCTCGCAAGCCTTCTCCGCGATCAGATCGATGCGGCCCTTCTTGATCGGGGCGCAGCACAACCAGAAATTCGGCACTTCCTCGGGAGCCTTGGTCTGGCTGACGCACTCGAGCACCAGGTCGCGTTTGCGCATGTCCCGCACCCGCGCGGCCCATTCGCCGGATATGCCATCGAACAGCAATATGATGTCGTCCGGCTTCACCCGCATGACGCTGATCAGATAATGAGCGGGGTTGCCATCGACCGGCACGGCCACGCCTTCGCCCAGTTGCGTCTCGACATGCAGGCGCGGCGCGCTCTGCGGCGGCCAGGCAGGGGTTGCGGTCATCGAAAAATCCATCCATCCGTTCGGCACAGTTCTTTGACGGGCTCAGGCAAGCCTGTCGAAGCCGATTTTTAGCTTTCTAGAGAAGTGAAGCCTCGGGACAAGCTCGGGTGAACGGAGTGAATGTGACGAGCAGCATAGTTCCCGATAGCGAGGCGCGCGGTTTGCTCGCGCGTCTTCCCGCAACGCCCCGCGCCCTCGCCCTTCTGGCGCGCCTGGATCGTCCCATCGGCTGGTGGCTGCTTTTCTGGCCCGGTGCCTGGGCGGTGGTTCTGGCCGGTGGCGCAGCGGAGCGCTGGCCGCTGGTCCTGTGGCTGTTGCTCGGCAGCATCGCCATGCGGGGTGCGGGGTGCGTCTTCAACGACATCGTCGATCGCGACCTTGACCGGCAGGTCGCCCGCACGGCCGCAAGACCACTTGCCAGTGGCGCGGTCCGCTTGAAGACGGCCTGGGCATGGCTCGTCTTTCTCTGCCTCATCGGGCTCGTCGTCCTGCTGCAACTGCGCCTCTATGCGCAGCTCGTTGCGCTCGGCAGCCTTGCGCTGGTGGCTGCCTACCCCTTCATGAAGCGCATCACGGGATGGCCGCAGATCTGGCTCGGACTCGTCTTCTCCTGGGCGGCGCTTGTCGGCTGGAGCGAGGTCGCGGGCGCGCTTACCCTGCCGGGACTACTCCTTTACGCAGGCACCATCTTCTGGGTTGTAGGTTATGATACCATCTATGCATTGCAGGACAGGGAGGATGATGCGTTGATCGGTATTGGGTCGAGCGCCCTTTCCATGGGCCGCCATGTCCGTGTTGGCGTAACGCTCTGCTACATGGCTGCACTTGTGCTCTGGGCCGCCGCCCTGTGGCAGATCCGGCCGCAATGGCTTGCCCTTGCGGCGCTGCTGCCGATGGCGGCGCACCTCCTCTGGCAGGTGGGAACTCTGAAGGAAGATGGTGCCGATCCCCTCACCAAATTCCGCTCGAACCGTTTTGCCGGGCTTTTGATGTTCCTCGCCTGCCTTGTGGTAGGCAGCGCATGAGCAGCGGTCCCGTTCCGGGCGAGGATTGCTGGCGCATCGCCCGCGCAACCAAGGCCAGCGTCATCATCGACGCGGAAGCCTATTTCCGCCACGCCCGTGCCGCCATGCTCAAGGCGAAACGCCGCATCATGCTGATCGGATGGGATTTCGATGCCGCCATCAGCCTCATCCGAGAGGATGAAGCGAAGGACGGCGCGCCTATCATTATCAGTGAATTCATCAGCTGGCTCGTCGCTGAGAAGCCAGAGTTGGAAATCTTCCTGCTGCGCTGGGACGTGGGCGCAATGAAATCGATGGTCCAGCCCTCCAACCTCTTCACCACCGTCAAATGGATGGCGCACAAGCGTATTCAGGTGAAGCTCGACAGCCATCATCCGCCCGCTGCCTCGCATCATCAGAAGATCGTCGTGATCGACGACTGCTTCGCTTTCTGCGGCGGCATCGACATGACGGGGGACCGATGGGACACGCGCCATCACCGCGACGAGGACCCCGGACGGCGTCATCCCGACGGCTCGCCCTATGGCCCTTGGCATGACGCCACCACCGCGTTGCAGGGCGAGGTGGCGATGGCGCTGGGCGATCATGCCCGTGCCCGATGGAAAGGGGCGGGCGGCGGCGAGCTTGATCCCGTCTGTGGCGAGCATGACTGCTGGCCCGACGCGCTGCCGGTGCAGTTCGAAAATGTCGACATCGCCATTTCCCGGTCGGCACCGGACATGGACGATCAGCAACCGCTTCGGGAGATTGAGAAGCTCTATCTCAACCAGATCGCCGCGGCCAAGCACAGCATCTATGCCGAAAGCCAGTATTTCGCGTCGCGCCGCATAGCAGAGGCGATCGCTGCCCGGCTGGGTGATCCCGACGGCCCGGAAATCGTCATCATCAATCCCGAACAGGCCGACGGCTGGCTGGAACAGCAGGCGATGGACACGGCCCGCGCCCGGCTCGTGGAAGCGCTGCGGGCTCGCGACACCTATGGCAAGCTGCGCATATATCATCCGTTCACGGTGCGCGGTGAAGCCATCTACGTCCATGCCAAGATCATGATCGTCGATGACCGTAGCCTGCGTGTCGGCTCATCTAACATGAACAACCGGTCGATGCGGCTCGATACCGAATGCGACGTTACGATCGACACGGCGCTGCCCGCGAATGCCGGGCGGGAAGCGACCATAGTTGCCATCCGGGATGACCTCATCGCAGAGCATCTCGACCTGCCCGTGGAGCGCGTCTCCGCCGTGATCGCCGAACGTGGATTGATTGCCGCGATCGAACAGTTGCGCGACAAGCCGGGGCGAACATTGCGGCCCCATGTGACGCCTGACCTTAACGAGGTTCAGGCCTGGCTGGCCGACAATGAGGTGCTCGATCCCGAAGGCCCTGAGGAAATGTTCGAACCCGTCGCTGATCGAAGCCTGTTCCGGCGGCTGCGCAAGAGGCGCTGATCCGCGCGCTTATTCGGCCGCCAGCAACTCTTCCGCGCCGCCGAGGCTGACGGACACCAGGCGGCTCACGCCGCGTTCGACCATCGTTACGCCGAACAGGCGGTGCATGCGCGCCATGGTGACCGCATTGTGACTGACGATCAGATAACGGGTATCGGTCTGGCCGACCATCACGTCCAGCAGATCGCAGAAGCGCTCGACATTGGCATCGTCCAGCGGCGCGTCGACTTCGTCCAGCACGCAGATGGGTGCCGGATTGGTCAGGAACAGGCCAAAGATCAACGCGACCGCCGTCAACGCCTGCTCACCGCCTGACAACAGGGTCAGCGCCGCCAGCTTCTTGCCTGGCGGTTGCGCCATGATCTCCAAACCCGCTTCCAGCGGATCGTCGCTGTCGATCAATTCCAGATGCGCTTGTCCGCCATTGAACAAGGTCGTGAACAGACGCCGGAAATGCCCGTCGACTGCCTCGAAGGCCGCGAGCAGCCGCTGCCGCCCTTCGCGATTGAGGCTGCCGATCGATCCGCGCAAGCGGTTGATGGCTTGAGCCAGCTCTTCGCTCTCGGCCCGGCTGGCCGCTTGCGTAGCTTCCAGTTCTTCCAGTTCCTGCGCCGCCACCAGATTGACTGGCCCGATCCGTTCGCGCTCCGCCGACAATCGATCATGCTCGCCCTGCTCGGTTTGCGCGATCCGGATTTCAGCACTGACGAAGCCCAGTTTTTCGGGAAGAACAGGTGGTGGACATTCAAAGCGTTCGCCCGAAAGGCGATTGGTCTCGATACGCTTCTCGTCCGCAGCTTCGGCCCGCGCAGCAGCAGTGGCTCGTCGTTCGCGTGCCTCGGCGAGGATTTCACCCGCTTGCGCAGCTTGGGCCTCGGCGGCGCGCAGCGTCGCTTCCGCCTCGCTCTCTTCACGTCGTGCCGCTTCGGCAGCTTCGGCCAAGCCGGCGCCCCGCTCGGACAGCTGGGCGATCGATTCCGCCAGCCGGTCGGGCTGATGCGTCAATTCATCACGCTCGGCAGCGATCATCTGGCCCCGATCGACCATGGCGGCGATCCGCTTTGCCGCCTCGCCGGCCCGCGCGCGCCACCCTTTCACCTCGGCATCGGCCGCCGACATTCGTTCCCGATCGCTCGCCAGCGCCCGGTCTGCCAGCGCCTGATCCGCCTGCAACTGGCTGACGGAAAGACGCGCCTTCTCGCTTAGCTGCGAAAGGGAGGCGACCAGCGCCCGTGTCTCAGCACCCTCCGGCACGGCCGACTTGGCGGCATCTGCCTTGTCATGCTCGATCTTGGCCGTCTCCAGATCAGCGCGCGCTTCCGCCAGACGCTCATCGATCGCCTCCCGTCGGCCGGAAAGCCGTTCGAGCGCCGTGGCCGCCTCATCGGCAGCGCGCAGGGCCGCTCGCAACCGCTGGTCGGCCGCGCCAAGCTGGGTGCGGGCAGTGGCCAGCGCTTCCGCTGCCGCCTTCTCCTTAGCCGCGGCCTCATCCTGCATCTTGCTGGCCGTCTCGACCTCCGCCTGCACCGCTGGCCGCGTGGCTTCGATAGCCTCCAGTCGGTTGAGGCGTATCAGCCGTTCGGCCGCCGCCGCGCCGCCCTCGGCCGCGACATAGCCGTCCCAGCGCCGTAGCTGGCCGTCTTTCGTGACCAGCCTCTGGCCCACCGCCAGTGCCTGACCATCGTCTCTATCTGCCACAGCCACCTGCGACAGCCGCCGCGCCAGTTCCTCAGGCGCGCTCACATGGTCCGCCAGAGCTGTGCATCCGGTGGGCAAGGCCGGGTCACCGTCCTGCCGCGCCGCGCCTCCCCAGCGTCGCATACCCTGTGCGCCCACCGGAGCCTCAAGGTCATCGCCCAGGGCCGCAGCCAGCGCACGTTCGAAACCCGGCGCGGCCTTCATCTGATCCAGCGCACGGTTTCGGCCGCTTCCGCTGTCGACAGCGCGTTTGAGGGCAGCGGCCTCGCTGTCCAGCGCAGCCAGACCCGCCCGCGCGGCCGATAGCGATGCCTCAGCCGTTGCGCGCGCCTCAGCCGCCATCTGTCGCGCCGCTTCAGCCTGCCCGATCGCTGCCTCCGCGCTATCGCGATCCGCCCCTGCCTGCGCCTGACTGGCGAGCGCCTCGCTGCGCTTCGCCTCCAGCGGCGCCACATCAGGCAGGGCAGCCGCCTCGGCATCCAGCCGCGCGACCTCACACTCCGCCCGTTCCAACCGGCTCCGCGCCGCCGCCAGCGCCGCTTCGGCCACGCGCAACTCCGCCTGCTCGCTCGCCTGCCGCGCCATCGCCTTGGCCAGTTCCAACTCCGCGTCGCGCGCCGCATCCTCCGCCCGCGCGATTCGACCGGCAAAGTCAGGCCGCATGGCCTCAGTCTGCGCAATTCGCTGTTTCAATCTTGAAATTTCGCCCGAAAGCCGGGCAATCGCCTCCGCCGCGTCGTTGGCGAGCGTCCCTTCCCGCGCGCGATCCTCTTCCAGCCGTTCGGATTGCTGCGCCAGATCATGTAGCCGCCGTACCACGCCATCGCGCTCGGTCTTCAGCGCGGATAATGTATGCCCCGCTTCATTGGCCTGATCGCGCGCCGCCTGCGCCGCGGCCCGTCGCGCGGCCAGAGCTTCCACAGCGGCATTGGCATGCACGGCAGCGGCCGCTTGCGCCTCCTGCGCAGCCCGCACCGCGCCTTCCGCCTCGGCAGCTTCATTTCGCGCAGCATCGGCACTTGCCGACGCTTCACGCCAGCGCGCGAAGATGACGCGGCCTTCGGCCACCCTGATCTGCCCGGACAGCTTGATATAGCGCTCAGCCGCCTTTGCCTGCCGTCTCAGGCTGCTCGCCCGCGCCTCCATGTCGGTCAAGATCTCGTCCAGGCGAGTGAGATTGGCCTCGGCGGCGCGCAGCTTCTGCTCCGCATCCTTGCGCCGGACATGCAGGCCGGAAATGCCTGCCGCTTCCTCCAGCATCGCGCGCCGTTCCTGCGGCCGCGCGGCGATGACGGCGGCGATGCGCCCTTGGCTTACCAGCGCCGGGCTGTGCGGCCCCGTCGCCGCGTCGGCGAAGATCAGCGATACGTCCTTCGCGCGCACGTCGCGGCCATTGGCGCGGTAGGCGCTGCCTGCGCCGCGCTCAATCCGCCGCGTGACTTCCAGGTCACCGTCGGCACCGACTTCAACGGCGTTGAACAGCTCGCCCTGTTCCTGCACCGTCAGCAGGGACACTTCGGCAAAGTCCCGCTGTGGTCGGGTGGACGTGCCGGCGAAGATCACATCTTCCATGCCAGCGCCGCGCATCGACTTGGCGCTGGATTCGCCCATTACCCAGCGGATCGCCTCAAGTAGGTTCGACTTACCGCAACCATTTGGCCCGACGATGCCTGTGAGGCCCGGTTCGATGCGCAACTCCGTCGGATCGACGAAGCTCTTGAAGCCCGAAAGCTTGAGGCGCTTTATCTGCATGGCCGTTCGCCGGGGCAGCGCTCCGCCGCCCCGCCTTCAGCGAGCAAGCGCATCGCAGATGTCCACCCCCCTTCAGCCAATCAGATACCCGCTTCTTTCAGCTTGGGCTGTAGCGTCGCCCAGTTCGCGACATTGTCGACCTTCACATCGTTCAGGATGAAAGTCGGCGTGCCATCGATCTTATACTGGTTGCTCGCGGTCTCGACACCCTTGGCCAGCTTTTCTGCCGCCGCCGTGTCGGCAAGGCACTGCTTTGCCTTGTCTTCTGCAATGCCGCGCTGCTTGGCGAAGTCGACCAGTCCGATCGCAGCGGCCAGATTGCCAAAGCGCTGCGCCGGGGGACCGCTCATCAACTGCTGATATTTCGCGTCGCCCAGCGCCTGCGCCTTTTCGAACATCGCATCCTGATTGGTGAAGAACTGCTCGCTCAGCGGATAGAAGACATCCTTCCCGCCGCAGCGGGCGAGGAGCGAGGTCGAGATGTCAATCGGATCACGCACGAAGTTGCGCAACTCATAGCTCATCTTGCCAGTATCGACGATCTTGCGGATTTCCTCCGAAGCCTCGACGGAGAAATCCCGGCAATGGCTGCAGGTATAGCTCGCATATTCGACCAGCTTCACCTTCGCCTGCGGGTTGCCCATCACGAAGCTGCCTTCGGGCGTTTCAGTCACTGTGCTGGACCAGCTTGTTCCGGCGGGCGCGGCAACAGCGGCGACGGGCTCTGCAGACGATTTGCTGGCCGCATCCTTTTCCCCGCAGGCGGAAACGGTCAGCGAGAAGGCGATAAGGGCAAGTCCGGTAATGGCTTTCACTGGGTGCAGGCTCCGTTGCTCGGGCGTCGATATCAGGGGTTTAGTTCACTGAGCGGCGGCGGGCAATGCATCGCGCAAGCTCGCCCAGCTCGATCCCCCCGCTCGCGTCCCATTGATGGTGAAGGCAGGTGTTCCGCCGATCTTGACCTTGTTCCAAGCCTCGTCAGTCATCGCCAAAATCTGCTTCATCGCGGTCGGTTCGGCGATGCAGGCATCAAGCTGCGCAGGCGTAAAGCCGCGCTTGCCCATAAGCGCGTAGAGCCCGGTATTCCGTCCGATCTCCTTCAGGGCCGGAATTTGCTCGGATGGTTTGGTCGCGTCCCGGTCATAGGCTTGCAATTGCGCCATCCAGGCGTCCTGATTGGCGAACAGCGCCTCATGATTGCCAAAGAAGCGCTTTGGACCTCCACAGCGCGCCAGGAGCGCGGCGGTAAGGTCATATTTGTCGCGAACCGCGTTGCGGACTTCAACGCTCACCTTGCCGCCCTTCACATAGTTCGCCTTCAAGGGCCCACTCGCCTCGCCCACGAAGTGTGCGCAGTGCGAACAGGTATAGCTCACATATTCGACCAGCTTCGTCGGCGCGGCAGGACTGCCGAGCACATGGCCACCGATGGGCGAAAGCGCGACCCGCTCTGTCCAGTTGGCAGCGGGAGCCGCCACCAGAGCTGTGGGCAGGGCAAACAGAACAAGGACAGCAAAGCGGAGTCTCATCATGCGATCACCCAATGAAGCGCCGCCCCTGTACGGCTGTTGAATTGATGCAGGCGGCAGAACCGGTTGCAGCATAACCGTCGGAACAACGCCCGTCTTTCCTAGCTGATTTTCGGCAAACCGCTGGAATTGACAAGTCCCTGTGCCAGGGATTCCAGCACGGCGCGCAGTTCCGGGTCACCGATGTCCCGCAGCGAATCGCCAAGCTCGACCGGCACTGGCCGCAAGTTGCGCGGCGGTGGCCGTCGCTCGGCCGCTGCTCCACGAACTTCACCCTGCTTCATCGCAATCTTCGCCACGGCGGCATAGCCGAAGAAGCGGTTTACCCGCTCGATAATGTCCGGCAGCACGTGCTGGACCATCGGGGCATGGCCGCTCATGACAGTCAGCTGGAGCGTTCCGCCCGCCTTTTTACCTACAGGGAAGCGGATCGATTCGGGCGCGGAAATCTCCGCATAATGCGATCCAACGATCTCGGCCCAGCGCGTGACGATGCTGGATTGAACAAAGCCGAACTTGCGAAATGCGGCCGCACCGATCTGCGGCATCAGGTCGGCGATCTGGCGCGGGCCTCCAATGCGGGGTCGCTCGGCCGCCGCTTCTGCCCGGCTTTTCAATTTGGGTGTCGCGGGCCTTTCCGTCATGCGCCACTTAATGGCATAGGGCAGCCATGCACGTCGAGGGGAACCCGCAGAAAATCGCAGAAGATCTGCTCGCACATTATGATGTGCATGCCCGCCGCCTGCCCTGGCGCGCGCCACCGGGAAGCAACGCTGCAGATCCCTACCGGGTCTGGCTATCCGAAATCATGCTTCAGCAAACAACGGTGGCGGCGGTCGCCCCCTATTTTGCCAAGTTCACGGCCCGCTGGCCTACGGTGCAGGCACTTGCGGCAGCGGAGGATGCCGATGTCATGGCGGCATGGGCGGGCCTTGGCTATTATGCCCGCGCCCGTAATCTACTCGCCTGCGCCCGCGTCGTGACGCATCAGCATGGCGGCATTTTCCCCGGCGATGAAAACGGATTGCGGGTCCTTCCGGGGGTCGGCGCCTATACCGCCGCTGCGGTGGCGGCCATCGCCTTTGGTCGCCGGGCGGTGGTCGTCGACGCCAATGTCGAACGCGTGGTTGCTCGGCTGTTTGCGATCGATACCCCGTTGCCCGCCGCGCGTCCCGCTATCCGGACGGCCACTGACCGCATCACCCCGGATTTGCGCGCTGGTGACTTTGCCCAGGCGATGATGGACCTTGGCGCCACCGTCTGCACGTCTCGCAACCCCGCGTGCGGCATCTGCCCGTTGCGCCAGGATTGCGCCGCCTTCCGCACCGCTGATCCCGCTGCCTTTCCGGTCAAGGCTGCAAAGAAGGTGAAACCGCACCGCTTAGGCCATAGTTGGTGGATCGAGCGAACGGGTGGCCATGTCTGGCTGGTCCGCCGTCCGTCCAAGGGCCTGCTCGGCGGCATGCGCGCGCTCCCCTCCTCGGACTGGAACGACGCCCCCAACGCCACCCCACCCATTGCTGCCGAATGGAAAACGCTCTCTGAACCAGTTGGCCATGTCTTCACTCATTTCTCGCTAGCCATGACCGTTCACGTTGCTCATGTGGCGACGGAGGGTATGCCCGCCGGAGAGGGTGAATGGTGGCCAGTTTCCCGACTGGAAGAGGCGGGATTGCCAACCTTGTTTCGTCGCGCGGTCGAGGTGGTGATGAAGGAGAGTGAAACACATGTCCCTTGACCAGCTTGGCTATGTAGGCGGCCGTCTCGACAGAGCCGATCATATCCGCACCAATCCAGAGCAGGCAGCGCAGGCCCTTGCATCGCCCAGCGCTCGTTGCCTCGTGCTCGACGGTCTCGATCCGGTTACGCGGGACGGCCATCTGCTGATGGAACCGGTCGCGGCAGACGCCAGCCTTGACGATCATCTGCTGCTTGGCCTGGACGAAGAACAGCGTCCGCTGTTCGTCCGCCTCATTCAGGAAGTGGGCAGCAATTTCTTTCCCAGCGCCCGCAGCCGCGCCATCGTCACTGAAATTCCGGCAGACGAAGTTGCGCTATATGGCGCAGCGCGCAGCCTGGTACACTGGCATGGCCGTCACCCTTTCTGCTCGGTGTGCGGATCAAGCACGCTGCCCGAAAAAGCGGGGTGGGCACGCCGTTGCGGCGCCTGCGATGCCGAGCATTTCCCCCGCGTCGATCCCGTCGTCATCATGCTTGCCGAGCACGATGGCCGTGTCCTTGTGGGGCGGCAGCATAGCTGGCCCGAAGGCTTCTATTCCGCTCTCGCCGGCTTCGTCGAACCAGGCGAAACCATTGAAGAAGCCGTGGTGCGAGAGATCAAGGAGGAAGCGGGCGTCGCCGTTCATTCCGTCCGCTACGTGATGAGCCAGCCGTGGCCTTTCCCCTCATCGCTCATGATTGCCTGCATCGGCCAGGCCGACGATAATTCGTTGAAGTTAGATGAGACCGAGATCGAGCATGCATTCTGGTGCGATGCGGCTGGTGTTCACGCCGCTCTCGCAGGAGAAGCTGACGCACCCTTCACCTCGCCGCCGCCGATGGCGGTTGCGCACCATCTGCTGAAGCATTGGGCCGATGCGCAGGTTGCCCCGCCCGGCCCAAGCGCGTAAGGCCAAGGCCAGACCCCTTATCAGGAACGCCTCGCACATATGCTCAGCCTCGAAGAAGCCCAGTCGCGCGCGCAGGATCTGGTGACGGCGGCGCGCAGGGCGGGGGCTGATGCGGCAGATGCCATCTATGCCTGCAATGCCTCCACGACTGTAGCGGTGCGCCTTGGCGCGCTGGAGGATGTGGAGCGGTCCGAAGGCGAGGAAATCGGCCTGCGTGTCTTCGTCGGTCAGCGCTCCGCCAGCATCGCCGCCTCGGACATGAATCCAGCTACCCTCGATACGCTGGTAGACCGCTGCATTGCCATGGCGCGTGAGGCGCCGGAAGATCCTTATGCGGGGTTGGCACCGGAGGATCGACTGTTGCGAGGCAGCCTGCCAGACATTGATATAGCTGACCCGAGTGATCCAGAGCCGGCGATGCTGCGTTCCCGCGCGCTAGAGGCGGAGGAGGCGGCTCGCGGTGTGTCGGGTGTGACGAACAGCGAAGGCGGCGGCGCATCGAACGGCCGAAGCCAGGTCGCGCTCGCAACCAGCCACGGCTTTGCAGGCGCTTATGCGGGGACCAGCCATTCGACCTGGGCCAGCGTCCTTGCGGGAACGGGCGCGGATATGCAGCGGGACCATGCCAGCCATAGTGCGCGCTACCTGGTCGACCTTGACGAAGCCACGGCGATCGGCCGACGGGCGGGAGAGCGGGCGGTTGCTCGCCTTGACCCCGCCAAGGTTGAAAGCGGCGCCCTGCCCGTCCTCTTCGATCCGCGCATCGGGTCCGGCTTGCTCGGCCATCTGATCGGCGGGATGGTCGGTGCTGCCATTGCCCGGCGATCGAGTTTCCTGCTCGATTCCCTTGGTGAAAGCCTGTTCGACAGCGCCATCACTATCGTCGACGATCCGCTGCGCTCGCGCGGCCTGCGCTCGCGCCCCTTCGATGGCGAAGGGCTGCCGGTTGCTCGCAGCGCCTTGATCGACAAGGGCGTGCTCACCGGCTGGCTGATGGACAGCGCCTCTGCCCGCCAGCTTGGCCTTGAACCCACGGGTCATGCGAGCCGGGGCGGCAGCGGCGCGCCGGGCGCTGGCGTCACCAACGTCCATATGGAGCCGGGCAGCGTTTCGCCAAACCAACTGATGGCTGAAATCAAGCGCGGTATCTATGTGACGGAATTGATCGGCATGGGCGTCAATGGCGTCACTGGCGATTACAGCCGCGGCGCGGCTGGTTTCCTGATCGAGGATGGCGAAATTACTCGGCCGGTCTCTGAAATCACCATTGCCAGCAATCTGAAGGACATGTTTCGCGCCCTTGTTCCCGCAAACGACCTTGTGTTCCGCTATGGCATGAACGTGCCCACCATCCGCATCGACGGGATGACCGTTGCCGGGGGCTGAGATCGACCTGCGCGCGCTCGTCAGCGCGGTATCGGATGCAGCCGACCGGGCGCTCACCCTCTGGGCGGGCGGGCAAACCCAGGTACGCCAATGGGAAAAGGTCCCTGGCCATCCAGTATGTGAAGCGGACCTCGAAATCGACGTCATGCTTCGCCAGAGCCTTAGCCTTATCGATCCTACCGCTGGATGGTTGTCGGAAGAAACCGCCGACACCGCCCATAGGCTGGATCTCGCTCGCGTCTGGGTAGTCGATCCGATTGACGGCACCCGCGACTATCTGCGTGGACGTCCTGGATGGGCCGTGTCAGTCGCGCTGGTCGAACATGGCGAGGTAAGCATAGGAATTCTCGCAGCGCCCGCGCGCAATGAATTGTGGATCGCCAGGGCCGGGGAGGGCGCCACGCGCAACGGTCGCACACTCACCGCCGGTTCGCGCATGATCCTGCCGGGCGCTCGTGTGCCAGCCGACCATCTGCCCCGTCACGACAGCGATCTTTGTGCTGTCCACAAACCGAACAGCATAGCCCTGCGCATGGCTATGGTGGCCGCCGACGAAGCTGATATCGTCGCTACCGTTCGTTGGGGCAATGAATGGGACGTCGCCGCAGCCGCACTGATCGCGCAGGAAGCCGGCGCTATAGTGACTGACGCGCTCGGCGACCCTTTGTCCTTCAACCGCCCCGAACCTACCGCCTTCGGCCTGCTCTGCACAGCGCCAGGTATCCATGAAGCAGCCAGCCACCGCCTCGCCCCCCGCGCCCGGGAATTGCTGGGGCTAACGGAGGCTCGCTAGTCCTACTGCTGCGCCCGCGAACGGTGTCATTTCACCAGCGTAGAGAGTGATCGCAGCGGACGTTGACTTTCCGCACGTCTGGTAAAAGCGGTCGAACAGCGCACAACAACGTCGGAAGATTAACGTCGGGGAAATAATGTAAGGGTACTGGTTTCCAATAAAGAAGCGAAACAAAGGGTGCCGGGTGGCAAAGAATCCAACCATGGACATGGTGAAGGGCATCCTTATCCTGCTCGTCATGGGTGGTCACGCCATGGAATTGGCCGATGCACATGGCGTGATCCTCTGGTTTGGCTCGGGCTTTCGGATGCCCTTGATGCTCGGCATATCAGGGTATCTCCTCAATCTGGTCCGCATTCGCAACGACGCATGGCAGGAGTTGCTACGCCGCTACGCCAATCGCATGTTGCTTCCCTGGTTAATCGCCACGGCCGTCTATGTCAGCGTCAGCGACTTCCCTGTGTCATGGGACTTGCCCATCACCTTGCTACTGCGCCCTCCTTTTCACTTATGGTATATCCCAGTCCTTTTCTTTCTGATCCTTTTGACGCGGCTCGTACCATATGAGCCGTTGAAATTACTCGGGTTGGGTGCGCCCTTCAGCCTGATCATCATGTATGCTTTCGGACTTGAGCACGGCCCCCTATTCGAAAGCCTGCTCGCGCCTGACAGTCGGTTCCTGCTCTACCCTGTGTATTTTTTCTTCGGCGTCCTGGTTGCCCAAGCGTCTCAAGCCCAGCGGTTTCTGCCCGTTGCCGGTATAGTCTGCGCTTGTGGCTTCTTGTGGTGGGGCAGCCTCTATGGCAGCGGCGCGGAAATCGCCTATATCCCGGCCCGATTGCTCATGTGTCTGGGCCTTATCGCGCTCTTGCCTGTCACGGAGACATTGAGGCTGGAGGCGGGTCCTCTAAACGCAATCGGGCGCGACAGCCTTTTTTTCTATCTTTGGCACCCCATGGCGATGGCAATATTAATTCTGACTGGGGCCGGTCCGGTCGCCACATTGTCGCTTACCATTCTGCTGCTTGCCGTCACCAGTCGGTTTACGGCGCAACACAGCCTGGTCGCCTGGCTTTTAGGAATCGCGGCGGTCAAGCGCCCTCAGATGCAGCCAGCATCGCTCACAGCCATGGCGGCCTAAAGCTTGCCGTACTTGGCCTCGAAGCCGGCAAGGTCTCCCGCAGCGAGATACTTGGCCTGATCGATCCACTGATCGCGGACCGGACGCCCTTTGAAGTTGCCGAGCTTCGCGTCAATCGCCGCTATATCAGCATCGGTCCAATGAGCGATTTGCTCATAACGGGTTACACCCAGTTCGATGAGCAGCTGATTAAGTTTGGGTCCGACACCTTTCATCTTCAGCAGATCGTCCTGTCCGCCGGGCGTAGAAGTGTCGGCCTGAGTTGCTCCAACCGGCGGTGCCGCAGGAGCCACGGCGGGCGAGGGCTCGGCTGCAATTGTCGTGGGAGCGGGCGTTATCAGATCTTGGGGGGTCGTAGCTATCGGTGCCGCTTCCTTTTCAATCACGGCAGGCCGTTCGGCCACGGGCGCGTTCCCCGACGTCTTGCGGCCCGCAAGCAGGAATATGACGCCGATCAGGACCAGCAATCCGATCAGCAGCCAAAGGCCATAGTCCATGAAGAATTCCTGCATCGCGCTCCCTCCTGTTTTCAGGCCTTATCTAGTGGCGCTCGACAGTAATGGGCAAGAGGCCGTGTTAAAGGACCCTAGCGCCCCTCGCGCTCGACCTCGCGCCATCCGATGTCCCGGCGGCAGAAGCCCGTTGGAAATTCAATTGCATCAACCGCACGATAAGCAGCCGCTTGCGCCTCGCTGACGCTGTCGCCGCTGGCGGTAACATTCAGCACTCGCCCGCCATTGGCGACCAGCGTGCCATCCTTTTCAGCGGTGCCGGCTTGGAAGACCCGCGCGCCGCCCGCCTCTGCCGCATCGATACCCCCAATCGTTCCGCCTTTCTCAGGCGTGCCGGGATAACCGCTGGCCGCCATCACCACGGTCAAGGCTGCCCTTTCGGCCAGCTTCACCGGTCCCTGCTTCGCAAGCTGACCCTGAGCGACGGCGAGCAGCAGTTCCACCAGGTCGCCATCAAAGCGCATCATCAGCACCTGGCATTCCGGGTCACCGAAACGCGCATTATATTCGATGAGCTTGGGCCCCTCGTCCGTCAGCATAAGTCCCGCGTAGAGCACGCCGGAGTAGGGCGTTCCTTCGGCGGCCAGTGTTTCGACAGTCGGCCGGATGATCTTCTCGATGACTTCGGCTTCCAATTCGGCTGTCAGCACCCGCGCGGGGCTGTAGGCGCCCATTCCGCCGGTATTGAGACCTGTATCACCATCGCCAACCCGCTTATGATCCTGGGCCGAACCGAACGGCAGTATCGCGCTGCCGTCGGTGAGTGCGAAGAAACTCGCCTCTTCGCCCGTCATAAATTCCTCGAGCACGACCTCCGCGCCCGCTGCGCCGAATGCGCCGGAGAACATGTCCTCGATCGCTTCGACAGCCTCGCTGTGCGTTTCGGCGATGATGACGCCCTTGCCCGCCGCCAGACCATCTGCCTTGATGACGACTGGCAGACCGAAGTCGGCAAGCGCTGCGATCGCGCCATCCTTGCTGTGGACGCGCTCATAAGCGGCCGTGGGGATGCCGGCGCGCTTGCATAAATCCTTCGTGAAGCCCTTGGATCCTTCCAGTTGCGCCGCCTTCTTGCCCGGCCCGAACACCGGATATCCCTTGACCCGAAGATTATCGGCAAGGCCGTCGACCAGCGGCGCCTCCGGCCCGATCACCACCAGGCCAATGGAGTGGCGCATGCAGAAATCGACCACGGCGCGATGATCGGTGACATCCAGATCGACCAATGTCGCATGCTGGGCTATGCCGGGATTGCCTGGAGCGGCATAAAGGGCCGTAAGGCTGGGTGATTGCGCCAGCTTCCAGGCCAAAGCATGTTCGCGGCCGCCGCTGCCCAATAAAAGGATGTTCATTTCGCCCATGTCCCCGGAATATGAAGCTGGTTTCGATGTGTCGGGCCGCCTGTTAGCGGAGGAAAGGGCGGGGGACAACGCGCCGCCGCTTTCGGTCAGCGAATTGTCCGCTGTGCTGAAGCGCACTGTCGAGGACCGCTTTGGCCATGTTCGGTTGCGCGGCGAGATTTCCGGGTTCAAGCGTGCGGCGTCGGGACATCTGTATCTTTGTCTCAAGGACGACAATGCCGTCATCGATGGGGTGATGTGGAAGGGCGGTGCGCAGCGGTTGCCGTTCGCGCCGCAGGATGGCGTGGAGGTTATCGCCACCGGCAAGCTCACCACCTACCCTGGCCGTTCGAAATATCAGATCGTGATCGAGCGCATGGAACTGGCGGGCGAAGGCGCGCTGATGGCGCTGCTCGAAAAGCTGAAGACTAAGCTCGCCGCCGAGGGCCTGTTCGACCGTTCCGCCAAGCGCCCCCTCCCCTTCCTTCCCCGCACTATTGGTGTCGTCACATCGCCCACCGGCGCGGTGATCCGGGACATCCTCCACCGGTTGGAAGATCGGTGCCCCACCAATGTGCTGCTCTGGCCGGTGCTGGTGCAAGGGCAGGGAGCGGCGGATCAGGTTGCCCGCGCCGTACGCGGTTTCTCCGCGATGCAGGCCGGAGGCCCCTTGCCGCGTCCTGACCTCGTCATCGTCGCGCGAGGCGGGGGCTCCATTGAGGACTTGTGGAGTTTCAACGAGGAAATCGTCGTGCGAGCGGTGGCGGAATGTTCGATCCCAGTCATCTCCGCCGTCGGCCATGAGACCGACACAACCCTTTGCGACTATGCCGCCGACATGCGCGCGCCGACGCCGACTGCGGCTGCGGAGATGGCTGTGCCGGTTCGCGCCGATCTGGTGGCGATGCTGACCGAACAAGGGTTGCGGATGGGGCGAGCCGTGCGGCGCGGTGCAGCCCAAGCCCGCGAGCGGCTGGAGATGCAGGCCCGACTCATGCCATCGCCCGACATGCTGCTGGCCCCGCAGCGTCAGCGGCTTGATCAGTTATCCGGCGACCTTGGCGGCTGCCTGCGTCACCGCGTGGCTGATGCGCGGGCGCATCTTAGCCAAGCAGGTGGCGCTCTGCGCCCGGCTCTCCTGCACCAGTATCTGGCGCGTGCCAAAGAACGGCTCGATCGCCAACGCCTCCGCCCGGATTATCTCACCCGCGTTCTCCAGGACCGCGCCAACGCATTTGACGGGCTCTCCCGACTGTTCACTTCGGTCAATCCCGACTTGCCGCTTGCGCGTGGCTTTGCGCGCGTGATGGCGGGCGACCAGTTGGTCAAATCAGTCACGGAAGCGCAGGCCGCCGGGGCCGTGTCACTCCACTTCAGCGACGGAGCAGTCCGCGCAGAGGTAGGACCGGCATCTGAGCCGTCAACCCTTGAGAAGGCCCCGCCGCAAGCTATATCCCATTCATCCCGCCCATCGCGCAAAGCGCAGGGAGGTGAGGAAAATCGCCAGCAGGACCTGTTCTCCTGATGGGTCTTGACCAAGAAGAAGGCCGTTTGATCTGATGCTGATGTCCAACCGTGATCGACCGGCCCGTCTCCACTATATGGCCTATAGCTTTCGTGTCTTGCAGGCGGGCGATCACGTCATTTGTGCAGTCACTGGCGAGCGAATCCCTCTCGACGATCTGCGCTATTGGAGTATCGCCCGGCAGGAACCTTATGCCAGCGCCGAAGCCTCCGCACAGGCTGAACTGAAGGCGCGCGGCCTGCGATGAAGCTATGGACCGTGGGGCTCCTGCTGATATTTTTCAGTGTAGCGGCGGCGAGCGCTCCAACCTCCCCCCACGATGCCGCCATCATCCTCCAGGGCGAAGCACAACAAGGCGGGGCCCTTATGGGCAGGGTGCCGGTTGCGACGGCGGAATTGCGCCTCGATGATCAGCCGGTCCGTTTCGATGGGGACGGCAGCTTCCTCGTCGCTTTTGACCGTGACGCTGGGCCGCAGGCGCTCCTGACCGCGCGTCTTGCCGATGGTCGCACGGTCAGCCAGATCATCAGAGTCGCCCCTCGTGCTTGGCGGATAGAGCGGGTCAACACAGCACTTCGCCCTGTTCAGGATAATGAAGCCTTTCTCGCGCTTCGTCGGCCTGAACTTGCTCGAATCGCCGCCGCGCGCCGCCTTGAGACGGGTGCCACCGGTTGGCGTCAACCTTTCCTGTGGCCACGCGTTGGCCGTATCTCCGGACTATTTGGATCGCAGCGGATTTATCAGGGCGTGCCGGGCAGCTACCATAGCGGCATCGACATTGCCGGATCGACCGGAGATCCAGTCCTCGCTCCCGCCGACGGTGTCGTGGTTTTGGCCGCCGACCGACCATTCACGCTGGAAGGGAATCTGCTGATGATCGATCATGGTCATGGCCTCAGCAGTGCGTTTCTTCACCTGTCCCGCATCGATGTGAAGCTTGGTCAAAGTGTTCGCCAAGGGCAGCGCATAGGCGCCGTGGGCGCAACGGGTCGTGCAACCGGTCCCCATCTTCATTGGGGAATGCGTTGGAACGACGCGCGCATCGATCCGCTGCTTGTCGCTGGACCCATGCCGTCGCGTTGAGAAAGATGTATTTGGGTAACTTACGGTAACGAGCTGAGACGCCGGAGCATCAAAGTTCCATGAGGGCGCGGCAACGCCAACAATAATATCAAGCAAGCGCAATACGACCCTTTCCTTGTGGTGTGACAAATTTACGACATTACAACAGCAAATTGCCTCTGTTTCTGCAGCATTGCTTTACACGCATAAAACGACTGCGCAGACTAACATACAGCACGGATGAAGAGGGGTTTGCTGTCGGGCTCTAAGGCCCTCTTCATGCGTCAAACAAAAAGACGCGGGTTGCCCGTGTCGCTCCAGAGCAAGGGACTGGACTGTGACATATTTGATGAAGAGAGCGCTGCTGCGCAACGGCGCAGCCATGACCGCCATCGCTTGTGCGGGGGCGGGATTATCCATTTCTGTTGCAGCGGTGGCACAGGAGATAGCCCAAACGGCTTCTGAGGCCGCAACTGAGGGGGAACCGGCCACCATCATCGTGACGGGTTCGCGTATCGCAAGACCGGACCTTACATCCAATTCGCCTATTTCCGTAATCTCGGCAGATACGATCCGGCTTTCCGGCGCGACCTCGGTTGAAGATGTGATGCGCGACATTCCCCAGGCTGTGCCCGGGATCGGCAGTCAGACCAACAACGGCAACGAAGGTGCAGCAACGATCGACCTGCGCAACCTGACCGAACAGCGTACACTGGTGTTGGTCGATGGGAAGCGGTTTGTTCCTTACAACAAGGATGGCGTGGTCGATGTCAACATGATCCCCGCCGCGCTGATCAAGCGGGTGGATGTGGTGACTGGTGGCGCTTCGGCGGTCTATGGCTCGGACGCGGTCGCGGGGGTCGTCAACTTCATTCTCGATGATGAATTCGACGGCATAAAGGGCGATGCTCAATATGGCCTGACTAGTCGTGGCGATGCTCGCACGTTTGACGCCAGCCTGACATATGGTACCGGCTTCGGCGGCGGGCGCGGGCATATCGTTCTAAATGGCGGCTACACCAAGCAAGCTGCCCTCAACCAAGGGCGGCGCAGTTTTTCACGCTTTGCTCTCGGTCAGGCCGATCTGCAGCCTTCCGGCAGCCTGACTGATACGCCGGGTAACATCTCCGACAATTTCCCGACCATCTGTTCGCAGACGGACATTGATGACGGCAACTGCTACGCGCAATTCTCGCCCAATGGCGATCTTGGGCCATTGGTCGGTTCTTTCAATTTCAATCCCTATAATCTTTTCCAGGTGCCGCAAGAGCGGTATCAGGCCCATGCGCTGTTGAAGTATGAGTTCTCCGACGCGGTTCAGTTCTATGGCCGTGCTTCGTATATCGACACAAAGGTAACAACGATCCTGGCGCCGTCGGGTACCTTCTTCTTCCCCTTCACCGTCAATCTGGACAACCCGTTCCTTTCCGATCAGGCTCGGGCCGTTCTGGCTCCCCTCGACATGGACGAGGAGGGCATCGAGGACGGCAACGTGGATATCGCCTTCGGTCGCCGCACGACGGAGCTTGGCACACGCGACTCTATCTATCGCAACAAGGCGCTTCAATTTGTCGGTGGCCTCAAAGGCGACATCGGCAGCGGACTCAACTACGAAGTTTTCGCCCAATACGGCCAGGTGAAGCGCCGTCAGCAGTATCTCAATGATATTGACTTCGCCAAGACGCAGCAGGGATTGCTGGTGCGTGATGTGAATGGCGTGCCCACCTGCATTGACCCCAGCAATGGGTGCGTTCCGGTCAATCTTTTTGGTGCAGGTAATCTCACACCGGAAGCTGGCCAGTTCATCCGTCTTGACCTTGAGGCGAATGACAAAACAACCCAATTCGTCACGGGGGCCTCTTTGGCGGGCACCCTCTTCACCTTCCCCACGGCTAACACAGCGGCTGGTTTCGCAGTGGGCGCAGAATATCGGCGGGAAAAAACCATTTCGCGCCCTGATGCCAACCTGATTGCTGGCAATTCACCGGGTTTTGGCGCGCAATCGCCGATCGACGCGAAATATGAAGTGAAGGAACTCTACGCGGAGGTCAGCATACCGCTGCTCGAAGATATGAGCTTTGCGCGATCGCTGGTTTTCGAGGGCGGGCTTCGCTACTCACGCTACAAGAGTGACGTGACCAATCTTGTCAGTGGAGGAACGTTCGGCAACAGCTTCTCGAACTGGACATTCAAGGCTGGCGGTGAATGGGAGCCTGTCGATGGGGTGCGCGTTCGCGGCCTTTATCAAAGAGCGGTCCGCGCGCCTAATTTGGCTGAGCTAGGCGAACCCCGGACGTCCAGCACAGGCGATCTGGAAAGTGATCCCTGCGCCGGATCGAACCCCGTGGGCAATCCGGCACTGACGCAGCTCTGCATCGACACAGGCGTTCGTGCTGACCGCATCGGGACAGTCAATGGCCCGATCGCAGGCCAAATCAACAATTTTGTCGGCGGCAACCCGAATCTGACTCCCGAAAAATCGGACACCTACAGCATCGGGATTGTATTGCAGCCGCGGCAGTTGCCGGGCTTCACCGCATCGATCGACTATTTCAATATCAAGGTCAAAAATGCGATCACGCAGTTCTCCGAGCAGGTCATCGTAGATGCCTGTTATGGGCAAGAACAGGATCCGAACGGCTTCTTCTGCCAGCTGATCAGCCGCAACCCCCTCAATGGTTCACTGAACGGCGGCACGGACACCGGTGTGGATGCGAGCACGTTGAACGCAGCGCAATTGAAGCGCACGGGGCTCGACATTGCAGCGGCCTATCAGTTCAAGATCGGCGAGGACGCTCGCCTGCAATTCGGCATCAACGCTACGCGAGCTATCAAGTCAGTGGATCAGCCGGCGTCGATCTTCCCGTCTTATGACTGTGTGGGCCTGGTCGGGAAGACCTGTCTGCGGCCCCAGCCCAAGTGGCAGTTCGTTCAGAACACTCAGCTGGACTATGGCCCAGCCACCCTTCGGCTCCGCTGGCGGTACATCGGCAAACTGACGAAGGACCAAATCGTGTTGGGCGGGGCTGATCCTGCTGACTTCGTAGTGCCCGTGATTGGAGCGCGCAGCTATTTCGACCTCAGCGGCACCGTACGCGTGGCCGAACGCTTCCAACTTCGTGGGGGCATCAACAACCTGTTCGACAAGAAGCCGCCGATCGTTGGCAATGATTATGGTGGTACGGCTGAAAATAGCGGCAACACGTTCCCCGCCACCTATGACCCGCTGGGCCGTGCCTTTTTCATTGGGGCCTCTGTCACCTTCTGACCAAACGGATTACGACAAAACGGGGAGGGGGGGCGGGGGGGGGGGGGCGCCGGGGTT
>JAEZCS010000056.1 GCA_023433445.1 Pseudomonadota bacterium
TTGCGTGACGGCAACCAGTCGCTGGTCAATCCAATGGGTCATGATCGCAAGGCCCGCATGTTCAAGCTGCTGTTGGACATGGGTTTCAAGGAAATCGAAATCGGTTTTCCATCCGCCTCGCAGACGGATTTCGACTTTGCCCGCTGGTGCGTGGAAGAGGGGAATGTGCCGGATGACGTATCGCTGCAGGTGCTGGTGCAGTGCCGCCCGGAACTGATCACCCGCACTTTCGAGGCGCTGGAAGGTGCCAAGAACCCCATCATCCATTTCTACAACTCCACCAGCGAATTGCAGCGCCGCGTGGTCTTCGGCAAGGACGTGCACGGCATCAAGCAGATTGCCGTCGATGCGGCGAAGATGATCACCGACATGGCGGCAAAGGCCGGCGGCGGCTATCGCTTCGAATATTCGCCGGAAAGCTTTACCGGCACGGAGCTGGAAGTGGCGCTGGACATCTGCAACGCCGTCATCGACGTTGTGAAGCCGACCGCCGATAACAAGCTGATCCTGAACCTGCCCTCCACCGTGGAAATGGCGACGCCGAACATCTATGCCGACCAGATCGAATGGATGTGCCGCAACATTTCAAAGCGGGACAGCGTGGTTATCTCACTCCACACCCATAATGACCGCGGCACCGGCGTCGCGGCGGCCGAGCTGGGGCTGATGGCGGGCGCGGATCGCGTCGAGGGTTGCCTGTTCGGCAATGGCGAGCGCACCGGCAATTGCGATCTGGTGACCGTCGCGCTCAACATGTACACGCAGGGCGTCAATCCGGGGCTGGACTTCTCCGACATCGACGAAGTCATCCAGACCGTTGAATATTGCAACCAACTGCCTGTCCACCCGCGTCATCCCTATGCGGGGGAACTGGTGTTCACCGCCTTTTCGGGCTCGCATCAGGACGCGATCAAGAAGGGCTTTGCCGTTCAGGAAACGCGCAACGACCAGATTTGGGACGTGCCCTATCTGCCGATCGACCCCAAGGATCTGGGCCGCGACTATGAAGCCGTAATCCGCGTCAACTCGCAATCCGGCAAGGGCGGCGTTGCCTGGGTACTGCAGCAGGACAAGGGGCTGAAACTGCCCAAGCGCATGCAGGCCGACTTCTCGAAGGTCGTGCAGACGTTGGCCGACCAATCGAGCCGTGAACTGAACGCTTCTGACATCTGGACCGCGTTCGAGGATCATTACCGCCTTTCCGGTGACCAGCCTTACACGCTGATCGATTACAATGAGACCGGCCATGCAGGCGACCGGATCTTCACCGGCAAGATCGCGCACAAGGGCGGCGAGCGATCCATTTCCGGGCGCGGCAACGGCCTCATCTCTTCGGTGCTGGCCGCTCTGCGTGACGATCTGGGCGTCGATCTGGAGGTCGCAGATTATAGCGAACATGCCATCGGCGCGGGAACGAACGTTGCCGCGGCAGCCTATGTTGAATGCCGGACGCCAGATGGCCGCACTATATTCGGGATAGGCACCGATACTGATATCGCGACCGCATCGGTTCAGGCGGTCCTTTCTGCCGCAAACAGTGTGGCGGCGTACTGATTGCATGGGGCAGGCAGGGCCTGAATGGCACTGCCTGTCCTAGGGCTATTGAGCAGGCTCACCAAGAACGACCGGCGCTCGACATACGGCTTCCACATTGATGGCGTCTGGGTCGAGAATGAAGGCCGCATAATAGCTGGGGCCATAATGGGGCCTGAGGCCAGGCCCGCCATGATCCCGCCCGCCAGCGCTGAGCCCCGCGGCATGGAAGGCGTGTACCTGCGCCCGATTTTCGACGCGGAAAGCGATGTGGGTGCCCTCCCCCACTGCCTCGTTGTCGCCGATCCAAAAGAATGGCTCATCGTCCCGGCCATAGCCGTGCACCTCGCCGCCGCTGGGATTGTCCGTAGCCTGGATGGTCATTAAATGCTGCAGGCCGATCGCCCCAAGAAGTTGATCGTAAAACTCGCGTGATCGTCCAGCGTCACTGACCGCGATACCGATATGATCGATCATTTTACGCTCTCCTTTTGCTGCTGATTGACCTACAGCCCCCTCATCAACGCATGGACGGAAAAATGGGCGAAATGACCAGTCATCAGGTGCATATTGTTGGCGGCGGGCTGGCGGGGTCGGAAGCTGCCTGGCAGTTGGCGCAGGCGGGTGTGAAAGTGCGTCTGTCCGAGATGCGAGGCACTGGCGACATGACCCCGGCGCATCAAACCGATGGCCTTGCCGAATTGGTCTGCTCCAACAGCTTCCGTTCCGACGATCCGGACAAGAATGCAGTGGGTCTGCTGCACCAGGAAATGCGACGGCTCGGCTCCCTCATCATGGCGCAGGCAGAACCTGCAAAGGTCCCCGCTGGCTCAGCGCTGGCTGTTGACAGGCATGTTTTCTCCGAATGCGTGACCCGCGCCCTTGCCGACCATCCCAATGTCGAGATCGTCCGCGAACGGATCGACACGTTACCGACTGAAGGCATGACGATCATCGCGACAGGGCCGCTCACCGCCCCGGCCCTGGCGGCCAGCATCGGCCAAGCCGCCGGAATGGATCATCTGGCGTTTTTCGATGCGATCGCGCCGGTGATCCATTTCGACAGCATCGACATGGATAAATGCTGGATGGCAAACCGCTGGGACAAGATCGGCCCGGGCGGTGGTGAGGGCAAGGACTACATCAACTGCCCAATGAACAAGGAGCAATATCAGGCTTTCGTCCAGGGATTGCTCGACGGGGAAAAAACCGAATTCAAGGAGTGGGAGACGAACACGCCCTATTTCGAAGGCTGCATGCCTATCGAAGTTATGGCGTCCCGGGGCCCGGAGACTTTGCGCCACGGCCCGATGAAGCCCATGGGATTGGACGATCCGCGCACGGGGCGCTGGCCCTATGCCGTGGTCCAACTGCGGCAGGATAACGCGTCCGGGACCTTGTGGAACATGGTCGGCTTTCAAACAAAGCTCAAACATGGCGCCCAGGTTGAGCTGTTTCGCACGATCCCGGGTCTGGAGAAGGCAGAATTTGCTCGGCTTGGAGGCCTGCATCGCAACACTTTCATCCAGAGCCCCAAGCTGCTCGACGCGACCCTGCGGTTGAAGAGTGCGCCGCATATCCGCTTCGCCGGGCAGATGACCGGATGTGAAGGCTATGTCGAAAGCGCGGCGATAGGACTGCTCGCAGGACGTTTCGCCGCCGCTGAATTACTCAGCCAACCCATTTCACCGCCGCCTGCTGACACGGCGCTCGGCGCGCTGCTGGGGCATGTCACGGGGAATGTTGCGACAGCCGACTATCAGCCGATGAACGTGAATTTCGGACTGTTCCCGCCATTGGCTGATGTAAAGAAGAAGCAGCGCAAGGAAGCCTATACCGCCCGCGCGAGAGCGTCCTTATCGCAATGGGTCGAAGCTTTCGAGATGCACTGACGTCGCACCGATCAGCATCGGCACTTCGTTGGAGGCTTTCGTTTCGGAGCCGTCGTCGCGAACTCAGCCGGCGTCAGCTTGCCGTCCGCATTCGCGTCAGCTGCGGCAAAGCGATCTGAAGTAGCGACCGCCCATTCCTCGAAGGAAAGAAGGTTATCATTGTCCTTGTCGAGCGCTTTGAACGCCTTGACCCGGCTGCCCAGCATCTCAACCCGCGTAATGAAGCCGTCGCGATTGCGGTCATAGCGCGCGAAACGTTTCTGCTCGCGGGTCTGCGGGCTTGCCTCTCCCGGCGATGGAGGCGTTTTCCCCACGGCATCGGGATCACCTTCCGGCAATGCTTCCAAGGCGGGAGGCGGTGGAGGGGCCTTGACCGCTTCCGCGATCGGTCGAGTGGTCGCGCGCCCCTGCCACCAAAAAAGTCCTCCCGCCACCAGCAGCAACGCCGCCGCAGCGCCCGCCATTATCCGTGCCACGAAAAGTCCCCCTTCAACGCACGCTAAGTGCGGTACGCAATAACCGGAAATAGAGGCCCGGAGTCAAATGGTTAGGAGCGGCCCTACCCCGGACAATATCCTTCCGGGCCAGTTCATATGCGATCCTCATTGGCCGCCAGGCAGACGGCCAAGCCTGATCTCCGGTCAGAAGCATAGTTTGCGCAGTATCGAGAGCTTTCGTCGCAAGTTCCTGGCTCTTCACGTGACCCGCGAAATCCCATAGCGCCCAGGCGGCACCTGCCCTGTGCAGCCAATCAGGCACCTCGTCCGCTCCGGCCAGTGAGTGAAACAGCCCACCGCCTCTCCCGTTGGCATAGGTTTCAAGCTCAACGTCAGCTATGAGCGCTTCCCATCCGTCGAGCCAAGCGGTCAGACCCGCCGGGGGCGCCTCTCCAGCAGCGCGCAACGCGTCAACGAGCGGATCGCCGCGGCCCTTAACGCCTGCCGTATCGCTTAGCGCTTCCTGCCACCAAGCCAGTCGCAGTTGGCCAATCATGGGCTCGCTCGTGCTGGCCACCACCCGCGCAAGACGCGCGTCCAAAGTCCAGAGCAGACGGTGGCGCGAAACCTCGCGGCCAGCATAGGCGCTAAGTAGAGCCGCTAACATTGTAGGCCGATCGCCGAGTTGATCATTCATGAGTTATATATCTGCCGGCCTAGAATTATCGCTATTTTAATCAGTTCCCGAATATTGATCCTGTCAACTGCATCATATCAGCAGTGCGTCACCCTGGTTGAACGGGGACGGGATGGGCACGGGTGAGAGCAAATATGAGCGACAGGATCAAGCGCGCGCTATTCATTTTAATGCGTCTTTATCACAATCAGGCAGGCAATACGCTTGCGATCGTGGCTGCTGCCATCCTGCCTCTCATTGCGATGATCGGCGGCGGGGTGGACATGAGCCGCCTCTACCTGACCAAAACCCGCTTGCAGCAAGCCTGTGACGCGGGTGCGCTGGCCGGGCGGCGATCAATGACGGGCCTCACCTGGACCACGGATGGCGACAATAGTTCGCGGGCGATCGCGACCAAATTCTTCAACGTCAACTTCCCCGCTCATAAATATGGGACGAATTCTGGTAACGTCTTATATTCGGCGAGTTCAACCGGTGCTGTCACCGGCAACGCCTCTGTCGTCGTACCGATGACACTGATGTCGCTGTTCCAAATGCCGGACAAAACCGTCCGCGCTACATGCACAGCTGATCTCCAGTTGCCTAATACAGACGTAATGTTTGTCCTGGATACAACCCTGTCGATGAACGAGATCAACACAGGTGATACACAAAGTCGTATCGCCGTTCTTCGGTCGGCAGTTAGCAGCTTCTACACACAATTGGAGAATGTCCGGCCGGCTGGATCGCATATTCGTTATGGATTCGTTCCTTATTCTGGCACCGTAAATGTTGGAACGCTGCTGAAACCGACATGGCTTCAGGATAATCCTATTTACGATTCTCGGGAAGCGGATGGCACATCCACGCGAACCACGACCACAACGTCGGGTGGCGGGGTTCAGCCAGCTACGCTGCAAAGCTACACGCCTTGGCAAATCATAAGTGGCTCCTCGGGCCCCGGGACGCCTTATTACGGCTCTCCCGAAAATTGCGTCGCGCCAGCCAACACGCTGTCGACCAGTAATAATTCATCTGCGTGGGATCCCAACGGCAGTTCGGTGCCGCGCTCACGCGTACACACACGCACACGTAACGGCACAACCTACTCCGCCAGCCTTTCAGGCGGCGTGTGCACAATCACATCTACTGTCTATAACAATTTGGTCGACAGGCGGACGGAAACGATCACGCAGAACCCCAATGCGGGAGAACCAATTCCCGAGACGGAAACGACCACCACCACGACTTTTTACCATTGGATCTACAAACCCATCGCCTATGATATTTCTGCCCTGAAAGCGACCGACAGCAACGGGAACGTGAGGGGCGGCTTCTTCAATGCCCCTGTCGAAAACGCAAACGCTACCGCGCATCCAAGGAATCGCAGGATCACCTGGAACTCGACTAATGCATGCATAGAAGAGCGTGGAAGCGGCTATGATATGAATGTCGATCTGGAGCCGGACCCCGCCAGACCCGAGACTCAGTGGAAGCCGTATCTGCCGGGCTTGATCTATGGCCGCGACCAGACATCGACGACGTATCAAAAACCGGCGGCTACCGGGCAACGATATCCTACGGCCTGGCTTAATAGATGGGCATTCAGTGGATCGCCGCTACAGACCAAGACGCGCGACTTCAATCTAAACGCCACGACGAACTTTTTCACGCCGTTATCCGACCTGTGGCAGCCGGGAGCCTGCCCTACCACTGCGCGCAAGCTAGCAGAAGTAGACGGTCCTACACTTACAGCATATCTCAACAGCCTCACGCCAGCCGGGTTCACCTATCATGATATCGGCATGTTGTGGGGCCTGCGCCTGATGTCGCGGGAGGGGCTGTTCAAGGCGGAACATGCGGCCGCCGAGTCATCGGGCCGATACGCACGCAATCTGATCTTCATGACAGACGGTGAGACGGACACGCGTATCGGGGCATATGATGCCTGGGGCCTGTCCGCCATGACACGGCGACGCACACCGACTAATCGCGTCCCAACCGATGAGGAGCAGAACGCTCTCACCGAAACGAGGCTGACGCAGCTTTGTAACATCGCGAAGAACGAGAAGAACATCACGGTTTGGGTGATCGCGTTCGGAACAACTCTTTCTCCGCTGCTGTCCGGTTGCGCATCTCCCGGGCGCGCCTACCAGGCTGACAACGCAGATCAATTGACCGCCACCTTTTCAGAAATTGCTTCTCAAATCGCTCAGTTGCGAGTCACGCGATGAGAAAGGAGATCTGTCAGCGGCGGCGTAAAGGCCAGCGCCGGTCTTTTGTGACCGACTGTCGCGGTGCGACGATCGTCGAGTTCGCCATCGTCGCTCCCATTCTCGTCCTGATACTGATGTTCCTGTTCGACACAGGCTATTATTTCTATGCCCGCGCTATTTTGGGCGGCGAGGTTCAGGCCGCTGGGCGTGCGTCAGCGCTTGAGACGGCGACGGACACAAATCGCGCGCTTCTCGACGCGTCTGTGGAGACGGCAGTAAAGCGGCTTGTCGGAGGGGGTACGTTCGCCTTTGATCGGCTGTCGTTCAAATCCTACGGCCGAGCGCAGTCGCGCGCAGAAGCTTTCATAGATTCCAATGGCGACAATATCTGCAACAACAATGAGATTTTCGATGATGCCAACGGTAACGGCATCAGAGACACTGACTCCGGTGTCGCGGGCCAGGGCGGTGCCAAGGATGTGACAATCTATTCCGTCACCCTGCGGTATAACCGACTGTTTCCAATGGCCTCGCTGCTGGGATGGAGTCAGCAAGTGAGCATGACTGCGCACACCATTTTGCGCAACCAGCCCTTTGACAAGCAGGCTGAAGCTCTGGTTGGCAGATGCACTTGAGGATATACCGATGAGCGGTTCTTCGAAAAAATTAGATAAGCTCCAAGCCCACAGCGGTGCGTCATACTGGCGTTATCCATTTCGGTGCCAGAGCGGAGTCGCCCTTACCGAATTTGCGATATCCCTCCCAATTCTTCTGGTCCTCGCATCGTCCGGCATAGAACTCATCAACTATGCACTCACGGTCAAAAGAGTTGGTGAACTCGCCGCTATGGTGGCGGATAACGCCTCACGAATGGGGGCGCAAAGCGTCATCAACAACAAGCCCATCAGCGAAGCGGAGATCAACGACGTCTTTATCGGTGCCGATTTGCAGGGGGCTAGCTTGAACCTGAGCGAGAACGGGAAAATTGTTCTCTCCAGCTTACAGCAAAATAGCGGTGGCGGTCAGATGATCAAATGGCAGCGCTGCTTTGGTGGGAACGCCTATCAATCCGCTTACGGCTCGGAAAATACGGGCTCGACGGGAAACAGCTTCGCCGGGATGGGGCCGACCGGGCAGGAAATTAAAGCTGCTCCAGGAACGGCAGTCATGGTGGTGGAAATCAACTACAGCTACAAGCGCCTGGTACCGATCATCTCTCTGCCGCTTAGAAACATTACTGACTTTTCGGCCTTTAACGTGAGAGACAGCCGTGACCTCGAAAATCCCCCTCAGAATCCCGAAAACGTCACGCGTTCAACATGTACTTGAACAACGCTGAAACAGGGGGAGAGCATTTACCCTCCCCCATGAATTTCAACGGTAACACACTTTCTTTACTGCCGTAACGACGCGTGCCGCGTCGATCAGCGCGGCTTTTTCCAGATTAGCAGCATAAGGCAGCGGCACGTCTTCATTGGTGACGCGCAGGACCGGGGCATCGAGATCGTCGAAGCCCTTTTCCATTACCACCGCTGCAATTTCCGAAGCGATTGAGCAGACCGGCCAGCCTTCTTCGACGACCACCAGACGGTTGGTCTTCTTCAGGCTTTCCAGCACAGTAGCAGTATCGAGAGGCCGCAAGGTACGCAGGTCGATGACCTCCGCTTCGATGCCCTCCCCTGCCAGCTGCTCCGCTGCTTCGAGAGCGACACCGACGCCGATCGAGTAGCTTACCAGCGTGACGTCCTTACCCTGGCGCATGATGCGCGCCTTTCCAATGGGTAGGACATAATCGTCCACCTTTGGCACGTCGAAGCTTCGGCCGTAGACCAACTCATTTTCGAGGAAGACCACCGGGTCCTCCGACCGGATCGCCGCCTTCAGCAATCCCTTCGCATCGGCAGCGTCATAGGGTGCGATCACGATCAGGCCGGGGACGGACGCATACCAAGGACCGTAATTCTGGCTATGTTGGGCGGCTACCCGGCTCGCCGCCCCATTGGGACCGCGAAAGACGATGGGGCAGCGCATCTGGCCGCCGGACATATAATTGGTCTTGGCTGCCGAGTTGATGATGTGGTCGATCGCCTGCATGGCGAAGTTGAACGTCATGAACTCGATCACGGGGCGCAGGCCGCCCATAGCCGCGCCCGTGCCGACGCCCGCAAAGCCATATTCCGTGATGGGCGTGTCGATGACGCGCCTGTCACCAAATTCCTCGAGCAGACCTTGAGTGACTTTGTAAGCACCCTGATATTCAGCGACTTCTTCGCCCATGACGAACACGCGGTCATCCCGGCGCATTTCTTCGGCCATGGCATCGCGCAGCGCTTCGCGCACGGTGGTCTTCACAAATTCCGTGCCTTCGGGAAGGTCGGGATCAGTGACGCTCGCCTTGGCTTCGGACGCAAGCTTGGAAGTACCACTCTCAGCCTTTTTGGGAGTTTCGGGAACAGCTTCTGCCTTTGCCGGAGGTGCGCTTTCTTTCGGCTTGGGCGTTGCCGCTTCGCCAGCATCGTCACCTTCGCCCGCCATCGTCGCGATGACTGTGCCAACCTTCACGCCTTCGGTCCCTTCAGGAACGACGATCGCGCCGATCTTTCCTTCATCGACTGCTTCAAATTCCATGGTCGCCTTGTCCGTTTCGATCTCGGCAAGAATGTCACCGGAACGGACTTCATCGCCTTCCTTGACCAGCCACTTGGCCAGCGTGCCTTCCTCCATGGTAGGAGAGAGTGCCGGCATCTTGATTTCGATACCCATTAATATTGCTCCACCAGCACATCGGTATAGAGTTCGGACATGTCCGGTTCAGGCGAGGTTTCGGCAAAATCCGCCGCGTCGCTTACGACCTTGCGAATGTCCTGATCGATCTTCTTGAGTTCGTCTTCACTCACACCGGCGTCGGCAAGATACTTCTTCACACCCTCGATCGGGTCCGATTTATCCCGCATAGACTGCACTTCCTCGCGCGAGCGGTACTTGGCGGGATCGGACATCGAGTGGCCCCGATAGCGATAGGTCTTCATTTCCAGCAGGATCGGACCATTGCCCCCCTGCACCCATTTAAGGGCTTCCTCAGTAGCGCCGCGGACCGCCAGCACATCCATGCCGTTGACCTGGATGCCAGGAATACGGAAGCTCTCCCCGCGGCGATACAACTGATCTTCAGCCGAAGACCGATTGACGCTCGTGCCCATCGCATACTGGTTGTTCTCGATCACGAAGATGATCGGCAGCTTCCACAGCTCGGCCATGTTGAAGCTTTCATAGACCTGGCCCTGGTTGGCGGCGCCATCGCCGAAATAGGCAACGCAGACGCCGCCATCTCCATTATATTTATGGGCAAAGCCAAGACCCGCGCCGAGCGATACCTGAGCGCCGACGATGCCGTGGCCGCCGAAGAATTTATGTTCGACGCTGAACATGTGCATCGAGCCGCCCTTGCCACGGGAAATGCCAGCTTCCCGGCCCGTCAGTTCGGCCATGATGACATTGGGATCGATCCCGTATGCGAGCATATGGCCATGGTCGCGGTAGCCGGTGATAACGCTGTCTTTACCAGGCTGAAGCGCGGATTGAATGCCCACTGCCACAGCTTCCTGACCGATATAGAGGTGGCAAAATCCGCCAATCAGGCCGAGACCATAGAGCTGGCCTGCCTTTTCCTCGAAGCGGCGGATGAGTACCATCTGCCGATAGAATTCCAGCAACTCTTCCTTCGTGGCCTTGTAATCCGAAGGAGTTTCGGGGCGAGGCCGGTTGTGATCCGCGCTGGCCGGGCTTTGCGCCTTTGCCTTTGCGCGCGAAGGACGCGGCGTCGTTGGTTTCGCCAAGGCTTTTATCCTTTTGCCTGGAGATGGATGGAAGGAAGCCCGATATAGCGACAGACGTGCCCGGATTGCAACGCCGCAGCCCGCCTAATAACGTCTTGAAGCCCGATGGCTCAGTTGAGCGGCACGATTACTTCATCATGGCGGATGACGCCAAGTTGTCGGCGGATCAGCTCGTCACTGAGATCGGGGTCAACGCGACGTGGATTAAGAAGGTCCACGCGGTTGCGAAGCTCATTTCGTTGAGCCTGAACAACCTTCAACTCGCCCTGAGCTCGATGTAACTGGCGGGTGTAATCACCCCAGGCCAGTACGCCGTTTGAACCGAGCACCACATATCCAGCAAAGAAGAGCAGCAGCAAAACAGCGATAGCAGGCCCGATCGCCGAAAATAACAAGATGCGAAGCTTCGCGATATGCGCCATGGAACAGTTGAATCACAGGCCGAAGCCGGCCGCAAGCAAAAACTCGTTAACTTGCGGCCGGTCGTTGGAATGGAAGTTAGCGGAAGATGGAACGCCCGGCGTAAACGGCAACGTCGCCCAACTCCTCCTCAATACGGATCAGCTGATTATACTTGGCGAGCCGGTCCGACCGCGCCAGCGATCCTGTCTTGATCTGACCGCAGTTGGTTGCGACGGCGAGGTCGGCGATCGTGGCGTCCTCGGTTTCGCCGGAGCGGTGTGACATGACTGCGGTATAGCGCGCGCGGTGAGCCATATCGACCGCCGCCAACGTCTCTGTGAGAGAACCGATTTGGTTCACCTTTACCAGCAATGAGTTGGCGAGACCCTTGCCGATCCCCATTTCGAGACGCTTGGGGTTGGTAACGAACAGGTCGTCACCGACCAACTGAACCTGACCGCCAATCTTGTCCGTCAGCGCCTTCCACCCCTCGAAATCATCTTCGCTCATGCCATCTTCGATCGACTTGATCGGATAGTCGGCGCAGAGGGCCGCGAGATAATCGGCCATTTCGACAGGGCTCAGCGACAAGCCTTCGCCAGATATCTCATATTTGCCGTTCTTGAAGAACTCCGTCGCAGCGCAATCCAGCGCGAGCACAACATCATCGCCGGGCTTGTAACCGGCCTTCTCGACAGACAGCATGATGAAGTCGAGTGCGTCACGGGTCGATGCAATGTTGGGTGCAAAGCCGCCCTCATCGCCTACCGAGGTGGCGAGGCCCTTGTCATGGAGCCCCTTCTTGAGCGTGTGAAAGATCTCCGCGCCGATGCGAACCGCGTCGGCAATGCTTTCCGCGCCCACGGGCATGATCATGAATTCCTGGAAATCGATCGGATTGTCAGCATGCTCGCCGCCGTTGATGATGTTCATCATCGGAACCGGCAGGACATGGGCCGACACGCCGCCGACATAGCGATAGAGCGGCAGACCGCGAGCATCCGCAGCTGCCTTGGCCGTCGCCAGGCTGACGCCCAGTATCGCATTCGCGCCCAAGCGGCTCTTGTTGTCCGTCCCGTCGAGCGCAATCATTGCTGCATCGACTTCTGCCTGATCTTCCGCATCGAGGCCGATCAGCTGCTCGGCAATCTCATCATTGACCGCAGCGACCGCCGTCAGCACGCCCTTGCCGAGATATTTGCTTTTGTCGCCGTCGCGTTTTTCAACCGCTTCATAGGCACCGGTCGAAGCACCAGAGGGAACCGCCGCGCGCCCAAAGCTGCCATCTTCCAGCATTACATCGACTTCCACCGTGGGATTGCCCCGGCTGTCGAGTATCTGACGAGCGTGGATATCGAGAATGGCGGTCATGGTCGCTCCCTGAATGCTGCAATGCGCCTGAAATCGCGCCCCGCTTAGCCAGCGCCTTCCCCATTGGCAATGCGGGGCTTGCATGGACTCGAAAAATGCCGATGCTCAAATTAGTAACGGCAACGGAACTGTGGACCGCCGCGAGCATTGAGGACGAATAATCCATTCGCCCGCAACGCGACCCCACAATATCTGAGGAGACATAGGACGATGGCCGACACCCCCGAAACCCCGCCCACCAAGCGCACGAAGAAGGCCACGCCGGCCAATCCCGCAAAGGGAGCGCCGGTCGCCACCAACGAAGTGACGCCCGCCGCGCCAGTGAAGACTGCAGCGACGAAGCCCGGCAATGGCACAGCGTCGGATGGTTGGACGGCACAGATCGCGCCGCTGAAGGAGCAGGCGGAAAAGGTCGCCCGTACAGCAGCCGGCAAACTCAGCGGCGTCGATTGGAAAACACATATCGACCCGTTGAAGGACCAGGCAACGAAGACCGCGCTGTCGGCAGCGGGCGTGGCCAAGGACAAGACCGGTACGGCAATGCAAAGCCTGGCAAAGCTCATCACCGACACCGCCGGAACCGTCGATGCCAAGCTTGGCCCCCAATATGGCGACTATGCCCGGCAGGCAGCCGAAGCGGTGGCCGGAGCGGCGGACACGCTGGACAGCAAGGATGTCGATCAGTTGATGTCGGAAGCAAAAGATTTCGTGCGTAAGAGCCCTGCGGTCGCGATCGGCGCGGCTGCGGTCGTCGGCTTTGTGCTGATGCGGCTCGCCAAAGGGTCCGACGACAAGGCTTGAACATAGCATATCAACAATCACGCATGAGCCCCGACGCTGGGGCGGAGGGGTTTTTGACTGAAGAAGCAAGCTTTGTAGCGTCGGCTCCAGACGCCGACCATGAGCAGCAGCAGGACAGCGTTCGTGCTGCTTTCACTAAGCTGTATGTCGACGGCCGCGCATATGCCGACGCTGAGATTGAGCGGCAAAAGCTTAGGGCCGGCATTGCCGGGGCTGGCATCCGCGACGCCACGATCTTCGCGGTTGGTGGCTTCTTGCTCAGCTTCGGGGGGTTGATCGCCTTTCTAGTCGGAATGGTTCTGATGTTGAGCCCTCCCCTAGGCGCAGGCTGGGCAGCATTGGTGGTGTTCGGATCAACCTTGCTCGTGACGGTGGTGCTGTTGCTGCTGGCAAAGGCCCGGATTTCCCGCATGCGGAGAGCAATCAAACCATGAGTGCAGCGGAACAGTACCGCCGGGCGGTAGCGCGAGTTGAACAGCAAAAGGCGCAGTTCATGTCCAGCGCCTCGGCAGCAAAGGAACGCGTGAAACCCGGCCGATTGAAACAGGATATCAAGGACAAAATGTCAAACGGTGTCTGCAATGGCCGCGCCTACGTCACCGAAACGGTGAAACAGCAGCCAATTGCGGTGGGGGCAACTGCCGCTGCCCTTGTGATTTATCTCTTCCGCCGGCCGATCTCGGCACTTTTCAAACGGACATACGTTCGGCTTACTAATCGTAACCCGGAGAGAGCGGAGACTGAGGATGGCTGACATTCAAGCGCAGATCGCGCGCGTACGTGACGCAGCAAACGACTTTGCCGGAACGGCAACTGACAAGTTCCGGGACTCGACCGGCAAGGCGCGAGATAACGCTGCAGAGTTGATCCAAACCGGCCGTGATCGCGCTGGGGATGCATATAGCGATGTGCGCGACAAAACCCAGCGCGTCGCGGCTCGCGCAAATGAGATCGTTCAGGAACATCCGGTCGCGGCTATAGCCGGCGCCGTCGCGGCCGGGGCCATCGTCGCATGGATGTTCCCGAAAAGCCGCAGGGCCATGAAGGCACTTCCCGGTATTGCCGCCACCGCGGGAAGCCGGGTCGTGGAGGCCGCCCTTGCCGCAAGCGCTGCCGCTGCTCAAGGCGCTGAGAACATCAAATCCAGCGCGAGTGAAGCGCTTCACAGCGCCCAAGACAGCGCGAGCAAGACCGCAGCTTCAGCTCGCGACGCCGCAGTATCGGCCGATATTAGTGGCACGGCGTCCCGCGTGGCCGATGATTTTGTGGCCCTCGTTACCAACAAGATCGACGCGGTCAGCGACGCGTTGAAGGCTCGGTTGCCGAAAAGGTAATTGCCTGCGCGCGGAAAGCACGCGGCCCATGTGAGGAAACCTTGGACAGGAGCGGCGCCGTTGCTAGAGTGCCGCTCCTTCCTTGGGAGACACGAAACCTCATGAGCAAACTCCACCTCGTTATGGGCGGGCGCGTCAAAAACCCTCAGACTCTGGATTTCGAGGATTTGAACTCGATCGACGTGGTGGGCGTCTTCCCGGACTACGCATCGGCGGAGAATGCTTGGCGCGGCGCGGCGCAGCGTACCGTGGATGATGCAGAAATGCGCTATGTGATCGTTCACCTGCACCGGTTGCTTGAACCGGAACTGCCGCAGAGCTGAACGTTCACACCAATGGCTTGGGCCCCTTGCGAAATCGCCAAATAAGCAGGGGCCGGGTCAGGACGAGGCCTACCAGAAAACCGCCAATATGAGCGGCGATGGCTATCTGGCCAAGATCGCCCAGCCCGCCGCGTGCCGACGCGAGGCCAATCATCAGTTGAAGAATGATCCAACCGCCTGCGAGCCAGACAAGGCGCAGGAAATTCGCGGAAAATGGACCAACACGCCGAACAGCCCGCTGCCCATAAAGCAGCGCATAGGTCGCCAGAATCGCGGATATTGCACCGCTCGCCCCCACCATCGGATCGGTCGAAGCTGGATCAAACAGCCATTGCAGCAAAGTCGCGCCGTATGCACCGGCGACGTAAAGGATCAGCACCGCTCGCTTCTGCAATACCTGCTCAACCTGTCGGCCACAGAAAACCAGCATCAGCAAATTGAAACCGATGTGCAGCCAGCCGGCATGTATAAGGGTGCAACTGATTGGCGTCAGCCAAGCGGGCACAGCGTCGGCGCCTGCAAGAAGCTGCGCATCGCCGATGCGAGCGGGTATGAAACCGCCAAGGATCGCGGCCGTGTCGATCTGCCCTGTAAGAAGCAACAACAGAAACGCGACGAACGTGATCGCCGCGATTCCATCGGTCATACGGCCAGAGGGCAGTTTCACCGACTTTAGATGAATTCGATCTTATCGACCAAGTAGAATTTGTCGCCCGAGGGGACCGACACTTCTACCTCTTCACCAATCTGACGGCTGATGAGCGCGCGACCAAGCGGGCTGTTATAGCTGATCATGCCTAGCTTAGCATCTGCCTCGGCCTGACCGACGATCTGATATTTGACCGGCTTGTCATCCTCATCGAGCAGCGTCACGGTAGCACCGAAAACGATCTTGTCACCTGACAGCGTCTTGGGATCGATGATCTGGGCACGCGAAAGCTTATCTTCGAGATCTGCGATCGTCGCTTCGACCTGACCCTGCCGCTCCTTCGCCGCATGATATTCGGCGTTTTCAGACAAATCGCCGTGCGCGCGAGCTTCCTCGATGGCGTCCACGATCAAAGGCCGCTCAGCCTTCAGTTCGCGGAGCTGCTCATTGAGCTTGTCATAGCCCATCTGCAGCATCGGCATCTTCTCGACGGTCGCCATTCTTGCAAATCCTTCGTCAAAACTTCCCTTTGGCGGCTCCAACTCAGAGCCACCCGCAGCGTGCTTCCTTGTGCAGGGGATCAGGCTTGCGACACGGGATTATAGGATTGGAGCGATCGCACTTCAAGGGCATGGCCCCGAAGTGCCTCGATCGCGTCCGCCGCAGCTAGGCTGGCCGCAGCCGTGGTAAAGCTCGCCACCTTGGCGCGGAGAGCGCTGGTGCGGATCGCCTTGCTGTCCTTCAGAGACTGCCAGCCTTCGGTCGTGTTGAAGATCAGGTCGATGTCGCCATCGGTAATCTTGTCGACGATATGCGGACGGCCTTCCGCCACCTTGTTGACCGACTGAACGGCGATGCCCTGCTCTTCCAGATAGCGCGCCGTGCCGCCGGTTGCGACGATGGTGAAGCCCAGGTTCGAGAGCTTTTGCACGGCAGGCAAGATGACGGCTTTGTCGCTGTCCTTGACCGACACAAAAGCCGTGCCGCTTTTTGGCAGAACGGTGCCGGCCCCAAGCTGAGCCTTGGCGAAGGCGGTGGCGAAATCGCTGTCGATGCCCATGACTTCGCCGGTGCTTTTCATTTCTGGCGAAAGGACCGGATCTACGCCGGGGAAACGGGCGAAGGGGAAGACGGCTTCCTTAACTGCAATATGATTTATAGAATTGCGGTCGATTTTTGGAAGGCCCTTGAGCTTCTCTCCGGCCATGACGCGGCTGGCGATTTTGGCGATGGGGGTGCCGATTGCCTTGGCGACGAAGGGGACGGTGCGGCTTGCGCGGGGGTTTACCTCGATTAGGTAAACAATATTGTCCTTTACCGCATATTGTATGTTCATGAGGCCGCGGACCGACAAAGCGCGTGCGAGAACGTCGGTTTGGCGCTCAATTTCCGCGATAACGTCGCTGGAAAGGCTGTAAGGCGGCAAGGAACAGGCGGAATCGCCGGAGTGGACGCCCGCTTCCTCAATATGCTGGAGGACGCCCGCGACGACCACATCGTCGCCATCGCAGAGCGCATCCACGTCCACCTCGGTCGCGTCGCGCAGATTTTGGTCGATCAGCACCGGAGAGTCGCCCGACACCTGAACGGCGGTGGCGATATATTCCTCCAGCTGGGCCTGGCCGTCGACGATTTCCATGGCGCGGCCGCCAAGGACGTAGGACGGGCGCATCAGCACCGGGTAGCCGATGCGGTTGGCGACCGCGATCGCCTCCTCCCGGCTGCGGGCGATGCCGTTGGCGGGCTGCCTCAGCTTCAGCTTGTCGATGAGAGCGGCGAAACGCTCGCGGTCTTCGGCAAGGTCGATCGCGTCGGGCGAGGTGCCGAGGATGGGAACCCCCGCGTCCTCAAGAGCCTGCGCGAGCTTGAGCGGAGTCTGGCCGCCGAACTGAACGATGACGCCCGCAAGGGTGCCGTTCGACATTTCGATGCTCATAATTTCAAGCACGTCCTCGGCGGTCAGCGGCTCGAAATAGAGGCGGTCGGAGGTGTCATAGTCGGTCGACACGGTTTCCGGGTTGCAGTTGACCATGATCGTTTCATAGCCCGCGTCGGCCAGCGCGAAGCAGGCGTGGACGCAGCAATAGTCGAACTCGATCCCCTGCCCGATCCGGTTGGGACCGCCACCGAGGATCACGACTTTCTTACGGTCGCTAGGCTGCGCCTCATTCTCCGCTTCGCCAAAAAGCGGGGCCTCGTAGGTCGAATACATGTAGGGCGTCTTGGCTTCGAACTCAGCGGCGCAAGTGTCGATGCGCTTGAAGACCGGACGCACGCCGAGTTTGTGGCGCAGACTGCGGACTTCTGCTTCGGTAACGCCCCCGGTCATGGCCTTGACCGCCTCGTGGATCAGGCCCGAACCGCGCGCGATGCCGCGTTCCATGCCGCGCAGGTTCGCTGACTTGAGCGCCAGATGCGCGAGGCGCTGATCGGAAAAGCCCATGGACTTGAGACGACGCATGCCGTCGGCATCCTGGGGCAGTCCGTTTTCAAGCACTTCGCTTTCGGCGTCGATGATTTCCTTGATCCGCTCAAGGAACCAGGGATCGAACTTGGCGATGTTGTGGATTTCGGCGACGGTCAGCCCTTCGCGCAGGGCCTGAGCAGCGACCAGCAGGCGGTCGGGCGTGGGCTGCGCAAGCGCGGCAACGATGTCGTCCTTGGGCGCCCCTACCAGATGCGCCACCTCGTCGAAGCCGCACAGGCCGGTTTCGAGGCCGCGCAGCGCCTTTTGCATCGATTCCTGGATGTTGCGGCCGATCGCCATGACTTCGCCCACAGACTTCATGGCGGTGCCGAGCAGCGGTTCGGACCCCTTGAACTTTTCAAAGGCGAAGCGCGGGATCTTGGTCACGACATAGTCGATGGTCGGCTCGAAGGACGCCGGGGTCGCGCCGGTGATGTCGTTTTCGATCTCGTCCAGCGTGTAGCCGACGGCCAACTTCGCCGCGACCTTGGCGATGGGAAAGCCGGTCGCCTTTGACGCGAGCGCCGAGGAGCGCGAGACACGCGGGTTCATTTCGATGACGATCAGGCGGCCGTCCTTCGGATTAACCGCGAATTGTACGTTGGAGCCGCCTGTTTCCACGCCGATTTCACGCAGCACCGCGATGCTGGCGTTGCGCATTATCTGATATTCCTTGTCGGTCAGCGTGAGTGCTGGCGCGACGGTGATGGAGTCGCCGGTGTGGACGCCCATCGGATCGACATTTTCGATCGAGCAGATGATGATGGCATTGTCGTTGCGATCCCGCACGACCTCCATCTCATATTCTTTCCAACCCAGCAGCGATTCTTCGATCAGCACTTCGGTGGTCGGGGATGCGTCGAGACCGCCCCGTACGATATTCACGAACTCTTCGCGATTATAGGCGATGCCGCCGCCAGTGCCGCCCATGGTGAAGCTGGGGCGGATGATCGAAGGCAGCCCGGTGAACTCCAGCGCCTCCAGCGCCTCTTCCATCGTGTGGGCTATGCGCGAGCGGGCGGATTCCAGCCCGATCTTGTCCATGGCGTCACGAAACTTGATCCGGTCTTCCGCCTTGTCGATGGCTTCTGCGTCGGCGCCGATCATCTGGACGCCGAACTTCTCCAGCGTGCCGTCATTGAAGAGGGCGAGCGCGGTATTGAGCGCCGTCTGGCCGCCCATGGTGGGCAGCACCGCGTCCGGCCGTTCCTTCTCGATGATCTTCGCCACGATTTCGGGCGTGATCGGCTCGACATAGGTCGCGTCGGCAAATTCCGGGTCGGTCATGATGGTGGCCGGGTTGGAATTCACCAGGATGATGCGATAGCCCTCTTCCTTGAGCGCCTTCACCGCCTGCGTGCCCGAATAGTCGAACTCGCAAGCCTGGCCGATGATGATCGGGCCAGCGCCGATGATGAGGATGGAGGAGATGTCGGTGCGTTTGGGCATGTTATCCGTCGATTCCGATGTGCTTTAACAGGGCCGATAGCAAGGCAGCCGCTAGGGCTCCAATTGTCTCTTTTTCATACCGCTGCGCCAAAAAGGTCAAAGATTGAATTAGAGTAACTTCAAGGACATATAACTTAAAACTACCAGCCCGTATAAGTTCACGGCCAGCCTTTAATTGACCAATCAATATTTCTCGAAGACCAGGCGATCCATCAATCTGATTCTGCGCTGATATGGCAGAGATAATTTCAGAAGTTTTGTCTTCCAAATCTGAAATTTGATTGTCAGAGAATGTTACGATGCGATCAGACGCAGGCGCGCTGCTTTCGACAAACGAAGAACTCACATTGTTTGGCAACACACCGTTTTCACTATAGTGTTTTTGCAATCCAAGTAGCGCGCGCTTTAGCCAATGATCGCCGAGTTCGTGATAGTCCTCATACAACTCGTGACTTATATAAGCTGCACCGCGTGGATAATCCGACGCCCTTTCAATCAGGCCAGATTCGTCACCATTTCTTTTCGCATCTTCAATTTGCTCTTGAGCAAGAGAAATGAAATTCGCGAACTCGTTTGCTTTTATTTTTACAAACGTGCCCGAAAAATTATCGTCTGTTATTCTTAGAAGCCCACAATCAGCTAAACTTCTTATAGCTTCATGCAACAACTGATCTGTAATTGGAAAACCACAGCGCTCCTCGGCATAATCTTTAAACGCGGACAGGTCGCCAGAAAAATCTCGTGCTGTTGGACGATGTCGGCCAAAAATATTGCTAAGCTCATCGTCGTCGGGCGCGTCCCAACTAACCTTGCTGATGACAGCAAGTGCGACGTAATCAGCTATGCTACGGGTCATTGGCGGATACGCAGCATTAATGCACGCCCCCTGTCCGAGCCTCACAACCCCAGCCGTCATATTCGACGCCGCAGAGGATTTCGATCTGGAGGCACTTCTTGGTCAGGGCGCGGATCGATTGTTCATCGACCGGCTGTTCGCATTCGAGGAACAAGAATAAATCCCCATCCTCATCCTCTTCACGGTCCAGTTCGACGAAACCGAACTGGCTGGCGATGGTCAGGACGCGCTCGAAATCCTTTTCGCTGCCCTTGAAGCTGACATCGACCGGGCGCGACAAACGCGCCACATCGCCATTGGCAGCGAGATTGGCGAGGACTTGCTTGTCCGCCTCCCACTCTGCCGCGAGGCGGGCTTCGTCAACCGGGGGCAGGTTTTGGCTCACTTAAGCCCCTCAACGAAGCGCTGGAACAGATAGAAGCTGTCCTGTGGGCCGGGTGAGGCTTCGGGGTGATACTGGACCGAGAAGGCTTTCTTGCCAGTCAACTCGATGCCGCAATTGCTGCCGTCGAAGAGCGACACATGGGTCGGCTTGACGTTCGCGGGCAGCGTGTCGCTGTCCACCGCGAAGCCGTGGTTCATCGAGGTGATCTCGACCAGCCCATCCTCCAGGCGCTTGACGGGGTGGTTCGCGCCACGATGGCCCTGGTGCATCTTGACCGTCTTGGCACCGGCGGCGAGCGCCAGCATCTGGTGGCCGAGGCAGATGCCGAAGACCGGCTTGTCGGCTTCCAACACCTTTTTGATGACGGGCACGGCATATTCGCCGGTCGCGGCGGGATCGCCGGGGCCGTTGGAGAGGAATACGCCGTCCGGGTTCTGCTCCATCACCTGCTCATAGGTGGCGGTGGCGGGGAGAACGGTGACGCGGGCGCCGGCCTTTACGAGGTTGCGGAAGATGTTGTTCTTCGCGCCATAGTCGATGGCGACCACATGGGGGCGATCGTCAGCGGCTTCATCCTTGCCGTAACCATGCCCAAGTTTCCAGACGCCGTCTTTCCAGAGGCGGCTTTCCTTGCCCGTGACTTCGATAGCGAGGTCCATGCCTTCAAGGCCGGGCCAGCTGGCGGCCTTGTCCGCTAAGGCGGCGATGTCGAAATTGCCTTCCGGATCATGGGCGATGACGACGTTGGGGGCGCCCTTCAGCCGGATCATGCGGGTGAGCGCGCGGGTGTCTACGCCCGACAGGCCGATGCGACCATTTTCGCGCATCCACTGGTCGAAGGGTTCGACGTTACGGAAGTTGCTGGGCTCCGTCACGTCCTGCCGCACGACGCAGCCCAATGCGAAGGGGTTGTCCGCTTCGACATCATCCAGGTTGGTGCCGACATTGCCGATATGCGGGAAGGTGAAGGTGACGATCTGCCCGGCATAGCTGGGGTCGGTCATCACTTCCTGATAGCCGGTCATGGCAGTGTTGAAGCAGAGTTCGCCGACTGCTTCGCCGACTGCACCGAAACCGCGACCAAAGACCGCTGTTCCATCTGCGAAAACCAATACCCCTGTCGCTCCTTTGGGCACGGTGAGGGTCTTGGCATCAGCCATGGTCTTAGCGTCCTTCATGCTTTTAGCGGGAACCCGTCTGCAGCGGGTTAAACGGCCGGTCACCTATGCTTGTGAGGGCGTGCGGTCAACCACTGTAAAAAATCTCTTTTGGCGTTATATCTGGTCTTTTCCAGCAGAACAGGATTCGTATCGCCATGATTCGCGAGCAGGTTAAGAGCGCCCAGGTCGAAGCCATGAAGGCGGGGGACAAGGAACGCCTGGCCGCTGTGCGTTTGATCCTGGCGAAGTTGAAGGATCGGGATATCGAATTGCGCACGGCGTCGAACGTGCCGGATGATGATACGGTCGTGGTCGAAGTGCTGCAGAAGATGGTGAAGCAGCGGCGCGAATCGATCGAGATGTTTCGCAATGGCGGGCGCGATGAACTGGCGGCTAAGGAAGAGGCCGAGCTGGGCGTCATCGAGAGTTTCCTGCCGCAGCAGATGAGCGACGAAGATACGCGCGCTGCGATCGAGGGGATCAAGGCAGAGGTTGGCGCGGCTAGCGTCAAGGATATGGGGAAGGTCATGGCCGTGCTGAAGGAACGGCATGGTGCGGTGATCGATATGAGCAAGGCCAGCGGGCTGGTGAAGGCGGCGCTTAGCTGACATTTAGAGGCTATGAGCCTCTCCCCCGCCTTTCTCGATGAACTGCGCATGCGGACTTCGCTGTCGACGCTGATCGGGCGGACGGTGAAGGTGCAGAAGGCTGGGCGCGAATATAAGGCGTGCTGCCCTTTTCATAATGAGAAGACGCCGAGCTTCACCATCAATGATGAGAAGGGCTTCTACCACTGCTTTGGCTGTGGGGCGCATGGGGACGCGATCCGGTGGATGACGGACCAGCGCGGCCTGCCCTTCATGGAGGCGGTGAAGGAGTTGGCAGCGGCGGCGGGCATGGATGTGCCTGCGCCCGACCCGCGTGCGGCGAAGCGGGCCGAGCAGGCCAAGGGTCTGCATGACGTCATGGCAGCGGCACAGGCGTTGTTCGAGGAGCAGC
>JAEZCS010000060.1 GCA_023433445.1 Pseudomonadota bacterium
ACCACATGGACACGGTCGTCCTCGCCTGCACCCATTTTCCTCTGGTGGAAGCAGAGCTTGCCGCTGCAGCGCCCCGCCCCCTCGCCTTCGTCCATGGCGGCGACGGCATCGCCCGCCGCATCGCTTACCTGACCCAAGGGCAGGAATGGCCCGCGTCCCGCCCATCCGGGAAAGCCGTCTTCACCCGGCTCGACAACAGCGTCGCAGCACTCGCGCCCGCCCTCGCCGACTTCGGCCTAACGCACATGGAAGCTTTGTAAGGGGTGGGACCTTTGGTCCACTGCCAACTTCCTCTATCATTGTGATAGGTATTTCTCCCCAACGCTGCGAACGGTTATCGCTGGTAATGGAGCGGCGCAGCGGGTAAACGGCCCGCAAGAGGGGAATGCGGGCCACCAAGGGACTAGGGCGTTACGTGAACTACAAGCATATCTTCGCGCAGGCGATCGACCGGCTTCACAGCGAAGGCCGTTACCGCGTGTTCATCGATATCCTGCGGAACAAGGGCGCCTTTCCTAACGCCCGCTGCTTCCACGGCCATAATGGGCCGAAACCCATCACCGTTTGGTGTTCCAACGACTATCTGGCCATGGGCCAGCACCCGAAGGTCGTCGCCGCGATGGAAGAAGCCCTGCACGATGTCGGCGCAGGCTCCGGCGGCACCCGCAACATCGGCGGCAACACCCATTATCATGTGGATCTGGAGGCTGAACTTGCAGACCTGCATGGCAAGGAAGGGGCGCTCCTCTTTACCTCCGGCTATGTGTCGAATGAAGCGGCGCTGTCCACCCTCGCCAAGCTGCTCCCCGGTTGCATCGTCTTTTCAGACGAACTGAATCACGCCTCCATGATCGCGGGCATCCGCAATTCGGGCTGCGAAAAGCGCGTATTCCGTCACAACGACGTCGAACATCTGCGCGAACTGCTTGCCGCCGAAGACCCCGAAGCGCCCAAGCTGATCGCGTTCGAAAGCGTCTATTCGATGGACGGCGACGTGGCCCCCATCGCCGCGATCTGCGATTTGGCTGATGAGTTCAACGCGCTCACCTATCTCGACGAAGTCCATGCGGTCGGCATGTATGGCGCTCATGGTGGCGGCATTTCCGAACGGGATGATGTCGCGCACCGCCTGACCATCATCGAAGGCACGCTTGGCAAGGCGTTCGGCGTCATGGGTGGCTATATCGCTGCCGACCAGATGATCATCGACGTGATCCGCAGCTATGCGCCGGGCTTCATCTTCACGACCTCGCTCTCGCCCGTGCTTGTCGCTGGCGTCCTCGCGAGCGTCCGCCACCTGAAGCAGTCGAGCGAAGAGCGCGAGGGTCAACAGGCCGCTGCCGCCACGCTGAAACGCATGATGTCGGAATCTGGCCTGCCGGTGATGCCGTCGGTCACGCACATCGTCCCGCTGATGGTTGGCGACCCGGTCAAGGCCAAGCGGATCAGTGACATTCTGCTCGCTGAATATGGCGCCTATGTGCAGCCCATCAACTATCCCACCGTGCCACGCGGAACGGAGCGCCTGCGCTTCACGCCCGGCCCGGCGCATACGGTGGAGATGATGCAGGAACTGGTCCAGGCGCTGGTCGAAATCTGGGATCGGCTGGAGCTGGAGCTCAAGAAGGCCGCCTAACCGGACCCCTTGCGGAACAATAGGGGCATTTCCCATCTTCTTGGATGGATATGCCCCATTGGATCGAGCCGCACCCCACCGGAATCTACGTCCGCCCCGCCGACGCCTGGATTGATCCATCCCAGCCCGCAGAGCGCGCGCTCGTCACCCATGGTCATGCCGATCATGCCCGCGGCGGCCATGGCCACGTCTGGGCCACCGAAGAAACCCTTGCCATCATGGCGCTGCGTTATGGCACTGCCAGCGGCACGCCCGTCGGTTATGGCGAGCAGGTTCGCATGGGTGGTGTGGACATTTCCTACATTCCCGCTGGCCATGTTTTAGGCTCGGCGCAAATCCTGCTCGAACATGCAGGTGAGCGGGTGGTCGTAACCGGCGACTACAAACGCCGCCCGGACCCTACCTGCAAGCCGTTCGAGGCCGTCCCTTGCGACATCTTCGTCACCGAGGCCACCTTCGGCCTCCCCGTTTTCCGCCACCCCGACACCGGCAGCGAAGTCGACCGCCTGCTCGCCGCGCTTCACGCGCATCCAGAACGCTGCGTTCTCGTGGGCGCCTATGCGTTGGGCAAGGCGCAACGCCTGATCTGCGAGGTTCGCGCGCGCGGGCATCACGACCCTATCTATATCCACGGCGCGATGGAGCGCATGTGCGCCCTCTATCAGGATTTCGGCATCGACCTTGGCGAACTTCGCCCCGCGACCGGCGTCCCTGCAAAGGAGATGCGCGGTCATCTCATCGTCTCACCCCCTTCCGCCCTTAACGACCGCTGGAGCCGACGCCTGCCCGACCCGATCACCGCCATGGCGTCAGGCTGGATGCGCGTCCGCCAGCGCGCCCGGCAAAAGAACGTCGAACTGCCGCTTGTCATCTCCGACCATGCCGATTGGGACGAACTGACCGACACGATCCGGGAGGTCGCGCCCACAGAAACCTGGATCACCCATGGCCGCGAGGAAGCGCTGCTTCACTGGTGCATGATCCACCAGATGCGCGCGCGGGCGCTGGAACTGGTCGGCCGCGAAGATGAGGATGAGGGCTGATGCGCGCTTTCTCCCAACTCCTCGACGGCCTCGTCTACACCCGGTCCCGCAACGGCAAGCTGGACCTTATCGCGCGCTACATGCGCGAAGCGCCCGACCCGGATCGCGGCTGGACCTTGGCTGCCCTCACCGGCAATCTCGACATCAAGGCGGTGAAGGCCTCCGCCATCGGAGAAATGATCCGCGCTCGCACCGATCCGGTCCTCTACGAAATGAGCCGCGACTATGTCGGTGACCTCGCCGAAACGGTCGCCCTCCTCTGGCCCAAGAGCGAAGACCAGCCCGCTGAGATAGACGACGGCTCCCTCACCCTCTCGGCCATCATCGATCGGCTGCATGGCGTCAGCCGCGCCGCCGCCCCGACTGTGCTTGCCCAGATGATGGATCATCTCGACGCGTCCGGCCGCTTCGCCCTCCTGAAGCTCGCGACCGGGGGATTGCGCGTCGGCATCTCCGCCCGCCTCGCCAAGACCGGCTTTGCACAAGCCTTCAGTCTCGACGTCGATGATGTCGAAGAATGCTGGCACGCCCTCGCCCCGCCTTACACGGCCTTGTTCGATTGGGCCGAGGGTAGATCGGACCGCCCCGACCCAGCAGGCACGCCCTTCTTCCGGCCCTTCATGCTCGCCCACCCGCTTGAGGCGGACAGCGTCGATCTCGCCGACTATGCCGCCGAATGGAAATGGGACGGCATCCGCATCCAGATCGTCGGGACGGGCAGCGAAACGCGCCTTTACAGCCGCGCCGGGGATGACATCACCGGCAGTTTCCCCGAAATCGCCGAGGCCTTCACCGCCCACGCAGTCCTGGACGGCGAACTCCTCGTCAAAGGAGAATTCCAGGGAGGCGAGGCCGCCAGCTTCAACGCTCTCCAGCAGCGCCTGGGTCGCAAGGCGGTGACGGCCAAGATGATGGCCGACTATCCCGCCTTCGTCCGCCTCTACGACATACTCCTCCAAGCTGAGGAGGACCTTCGCCCCCTGCCATGGGCCGATCGCCGCCCCCGCCTCGAAGCCTTGGTTCCTACCCTCAATCAAGATCGGTTCGACATATCCGCCCTGATCGAAGCCCCGGACTTCAAGGCTCTGGCCGAAATCCGCTCAGGCGCCCGAGACGCCGCGATCGAAGGCGTGATGCTCAAACGCCGCGACAGCCCCTATGTCGCAGGACGCAAGGCCGCACTCTGGTACAAATGGAAACGCGATCCCCTGACCGCCGACTGCGTCATGATGTACGCCCAACGCGGCCACGGCAAGCGCTCGTCATTTTATTCGGACTATACCTTCGGCTGCTGGACAGAGGACGGCGAACTGCATCCCGTAGGCAAGGCCTATAGCGGCTTTACCGACGAGGAATTGAAATGGCTCGACCGCTTCGTGCGCAACAACACGGTGAACCGCTTTGGCCCGGTGCGGGAGGTGGAAAAGTCCCTGGTGCTGGAGGTAGCCTTCGACAGCATCCACGAGAGCAAACGGCACAAGTCCGGGCTGGCGATGCGGTTTCCCCGGATAGCGCGGATACGAAAAGACAAGCCTGCGCATGAAGCGGATACGGTTGAGGGGTTGCGGAGATCTGTGACTTAGGCTGCCGGAGAATCTGCGCTGCGTCTGCGATTATCGGCTAGTTTGCGAATCATGTCACGCACTTCAGATGGCGTGTTTCCGCTTACTACTTCCACATAACCAATGCCTGCACGACGCAGCGCTTCTTTCTTGATGGCATCCCGCGCGGCCGTTTCGGGGCTGCCGTGATGTCCCGTCCCTTGGAACTCAACGGCATGAAGTGGGCGGCAATCACTATCGACAATGAGTAAGTCGACACGCTTCGCATTAATCGCCCAAAAGGCAGCCTTGTCGCGGCTATACAGAATTTCTCCGAGCGACACCTGCCCCATAGCCCGCCATCCAGACTTCTCTTCTGCCAGAACTTGGTCGATGCAGTTCAACAAGCGACGCTCAGGCTTATTCAGGAGCGTTCGCGACTGAAAATCCGCGTTCATCACGATCTTCAGCTGCTCAGACGCCAGATCCGTGGAATCCTTTTCTGAATTGGCCTCGTGCCTGTTGATCAGCTGTAGTTTGCTATGCAGCTGGCGGGATTTACTGGCGTTTCGTCCCCGCCAATAAGCCCGCCGCTTTTCTCGGTCTATTGTCGCGAAGGTTTTTTCAAAGATTATGCCGATGATTGCTCCGACAGCCAGGACGCAAAAAAGCGTGATTGGCATATCAAGGATAAGGTCTAGCTCCTTCAGCATTCCCCGCAGATACTGAAGCGGAGTGATGATAACGTTAAGAGGGTAGGACAAACCTTTCCTGGCGCCTCGTATGCGTCAACCTCCGCGTGCCGGAGATTGATATGGACGCGCTCAAGATCAACAAGGTGAACGGCGCGAGTTTCCAAGCTGCTTCGACGCATGTGACAGACTGACTTTGCTCTGTCACGCGCACTCCCTATATGGGCGCTTTCGCGCATCGAGCGCGCTTCACGCATGGAGCAGTTGAATTGAGCAAGGTTCTGGTCATCGGCGCGGGCGGCGTCGGGTCTGTCGCGGTTCACAAGATGGCGATGAACCCTGATATTTTCAGCCACATCACGCTCGCCAGCCGCCGCATCATCAGCTGCGAAAAGGTCGCCGAATCGGTGAAGGCCCGCACCGGCGTCACCATTGACGTCGCGCAGGTCGATGCCGACAATGTCGAAGAGACGATTGCCCTCATCGAAAAGGTCCAGCCCAAGCTCGTCGTGAACCTCGCGCTCCCCTATCAGGACCTCGCGATCATGGACGCATGCCTTGCGACCAAGACCGACTATCTCGACACCGCCAATTACGAACCGCGCGACACGGCCAAGTTCGAGTATAGCTGGCAATGGGCCTATCAGGAGCGCTTCAAGGAAGCGGGCATCATGGCGCTGCTCGGTTCCGGTTTCGACCCCGGCGTCACCAGCGTTTTCGCGTCCTACATCAAGAAGCATCTGCTCGACCGGATCGACACGCTCGACATTCTCGACTGCAATGGCGGCGACCACGGCCAACATTTCGCCACCAACTTCAACCCGGAAATCAACATCCGCGAAGTCACCGCCCCGTCGCGCCATTGGGAAGGTGGCAAGTGGGTCGAGGGCCCTGCGCTCAAGCACAAGCAGGTCTTCGACTTCGACCAGGTCGGCGAAAAGAATATGTACCTCATGTATCATGAGGAGCTGGAAAGCCTTGCGAAGCACTATCCCGAAATCAAGCGGATCCGCTTCTGGATGACCTTTGGCGATGCTTACCTCAAGCATCTCGAAGTGCTGCAGAATGTCGGCATGACCCGCATAGATCCGGTGATGTATAACGGCCAGGAAATCATCCCGCTTCAGTTCCTCAAGGCCGTCCTTCCCGAACCGTCGAGCCTCGGCTCCACCACCAAGGGCAAGACCAACATCGGCGACATCGCTACCGGCGAGAAAGACGGGCAGCAGAAGACCGTCTATGTCTACAATGTGTGCGACCATGAGGACGCCTATGCCGAAACCGGCAACCAGGCGGTCAGCTACACCACCGGCGTCCCCGCGATGATCGGCGCAGCACTCATGCTCACTGGCGCATGGAAGGGCGAAGGCGTGTTCAACATCGAACAGTTCGATCCCGACCCCTTCATGGACATGCTCAACAAGCACGGACTGCCTTGGCAGGTGAAGGAACTGGACGCGCCGCTGGATTTCTGAGCTACCGTTCCCAGCGAAAGCTGGGATCTGGAGCCTTGAAGTTGTGCCCTCTCGCCTGAGATCTCAGCCTGCGCTGGGATGACGGAGTGTATGCCCATGGAAACCAAAGCCGGCGATCCCGCCGCTTTCGCCCATTTCGACCTTCACAGCGTCCCCTCTCCCGCCTTCGTGGTGGATGAGGCCGCGATCCGCCGCAACCTCGCCATCCTGCGCGACATTGGCGATCGTGCAGGGGTCAAGGTTCTAGGCGCGCTCAAGGCCTTCTCCATGTGGTCGCTCGGCGGGGTGGTCGCCGAATATCTCGACGGCGTGTGCGCCTCCGGTATCTACGAAGCCCGTCTCGGCCGCGAGGAGTATTCGGGTCAGGCTGGTGACAAGGAGGTCGCCACCTATTGCGCGGCTTATAAACCCGAGGATCTCGCCGAAATCCTGAAGATTTCCGACCATGTCATCTTCAACAGCCCCGGCCAGATCGATCGGCTCCGGCCCGTCATCGAAAATGCTCGTATGAACGGTGTGAACTTCGACATCGGATTGCGCATAAACCCCCTGCATGCCGAGGGCGAAGTGCCCAAATACGACCCCTCACAGCCCCACAGCCGGCTGGGTTTCCCGATCGATCAACTCCGGCCGGAGCATTTGGATGGCGTTGACGGCCTCCATGTCCACAACCTCTGCGAGCAGGATTTCCTGCCGCTCGCGCGCACCTGGGCGGCGATCGAATCGCGCGTCATGCCGCATGTCGCGGGCCTCAAATGGCTGAACTTCGGGGGCGGGCATCATGTCACGCGCGCTGATTACCAAATCGACGATCTGATCGCCTTCCTGCAGCGGATCAAGGCACAGACCGAGCTTGAACTCTATATCGAACCGGGCGAGGCCATGGCCCTCGATGCGGGCATCCTGATCGGAGAAATCCTCGACGTCATCGAAAACGGCATGCCTGTCGCCATCACTGACATTTCAGCCACATGCCATATGCCGGACGTCATTGAGGCACCCTATCGCCCCGCCATGCTCCATGAGCAGGATGAGGGCCCAGTGACGCGACTCGGTGGGCCATCCTGCCTCGCGGGCGACATTATTGGGGACTATCGAATCCCCGGCGGCGCGACTCCGGGACGGCGGATCGCCTTTCTCGACCAGGCGCACTACTCGATGGTGAAAACCAACACCTTCAATGGCGTACCGCTTCCCGGCATCTGGCTCTGGAACTCGCAGAGTGGTGAACTCCAGGAAATCCGGCGTTTTTCGTACGAGGATTTCAAGGCCCGTCTCTCCTGACGCACATTTCGTAGCGACGCGCGCAACAAAATTTACTGGTGCGCTTTACAGGGGGGCCCCTGCCGCATATATCGCCCTTCCGCTGCCCCATGGGACTTCCACCGCAAGGCAGCTTGTTTGCCCACGACTACACTGGAGGTCCCTTGAGTTGCACAAGCACCATAGCGCGCTGGGGGTAGCAACCGCCCTCAAACCGGCAGCACCGGTAACGCTGATCCGCCCGCAGGCTGCGGCCCGCGCCGCCCGATTCTTCTCTGAGAAGTTTCCGGGGCGCTCGCTCTACGCTGTGAAGGCCAATCCCTCACCGGAGCTGCTCCGGACCTTGTGGGACAGCGGAATCACGCATTATGACGTCGCCTCGATCGCCGAGGTGCGCCTCGTCGCGGAAACGCTGCCGCAAGCGAAGCTGTGCTTCATGCATCCCGTCAAGGCGGAAGAAGCCATCGCGGAGGCATATCATGTCCATGGCGTGCGCACCTTCTCGCTCGACACGATCGACGAGCTGGAAAAGATCGTGCGCGCGACCAACGAGGCCACTGACCTTGAACTGTGCGTTCGCCTGCGTGTCTCGTCCGAACATTCGGAGCTGAGCCTGGCCTCCAAGTTCGGCGCCGAACTTGGTGAAACCCGCGAACTGCTGATGGCCACCCGTCAGGCTGCGGATGCGCTTGGCATCTGCTTCCATGTCGGTAGCCAGGCCATGAGCCCGCAAGCCTATAGCGATGCTATCGAGCGTGTTCGTGCAGCGATCGTCGATGCGGCCGTTACCGTCGATATTATCGATGTCGGCGGGGGCTTCCCGTCGGTCTATCCGGGCATGGAGCCGCCAGCGCTGGAAGCATATTTCGACGCGATCTATCGCGGTTTCGAAAGCCTGCCGATCAGCTATTCAGCGGAACTGTGGTGCGAGCCCGGCCGCGCACTGTCGGCGGAATATAGCTCCATCATCGTCCGCGTAGAGCGCCGTCGGGGCACGGAACTGTACATCAACGATGGCGCTTATGGCGCGCTGTTCGATGCGGCACATGTCGGCTGGCGTTTTCCGGTCGCCCTGCTGCGCGAAGAGGAAAGCGATGCGGACAACGCAGCTTTCTCCTTCTACGGCCCGACCTGCGATGACATGGACCACATGGCTGGCCCTTTCATGTTGCCCGATGATGTGGCTGCGGGGGACTATATCGAAATCGGCATGCTGGGCGCCTACGGCGCCGCCATGCGCACGGGGTTCAACGGCTTCACGTCAGAAGCCATTATCGAGGTCGAGGACGAGCCAATGGCGAGCCTCTATGCCGATCCGGTTCCCGCGCGCCGTCGCGCAACTGTAATCAAGCTGGGCTAAAAGGCTCAAGCTCCCCTTTGGAGAGGGTGCCTGTTCCCTCGCCGCAAATATGCGGCGAGGGTTCATTTTTATGGGCGGCGGAAAACAGCTGCCAGTTCGACATGGGTCGACCATCGGAACTGGCCGACGGGCTTCACCTTGTCCAAGATATACCCGCCTGCCACAAGTTGCGCAGCATCGCGCGCAAAGCTCGCCGGGTTGCACGAAACATAAGCGATCACCGGCACTGTTGATGCCGCCAGCTGCATCACCTGCTCCCGTGCGCCCGCCCTCGGCGGATCAATGATCACCGCCACGAACCGATTAAGTTCTTCAGGCACGAGTGGGCGTCGGAATAGATCACGATGATCAGCCACCATCCGCCGTTGCGCGCGATTGGCCGCGAGCTTGAGCGAAAGCACCAGCTCACGTGCGCCCTCGGCAGCATAGACCGGACGTTCCTTGCCCAAAGCCAGAGCGAACGTGCCAAGCCCGCTGAACAGGTCAGCCACAGCCCCTTGTGCCGGCAATGCCTCGCGCACCACCTCCAACAAAGCCGCTTCGCCATCCGGCGTCGCCTGAAGGAAGGCGAACGGCGGAAAGGCAACAGGCACATCGGCAAAGATCATCGTAGCCGGCTCAGGCTCCCAGCGTGTCTGCTGGCCATCACCTTCGTTAATCGTTAATCGCGCCAGCCCTTGAGCCGATGCGAAGTCGCGGAGCCCCTCATCCGCTGCGAGGCCGGAAACGTGAACATTTTCCAGCAGCAGGTCGACACCTTGGTCAATCAGTGACATCCGAACATGCGCGCCACGTTTGTCCGCAAGGATCAGCGGCAGCATTGCCCGAAGCGGTTCGAGCAGGGCGAAGAGGTGGGGATCCAGTATCTCGCACATGGCAAGATCGATGAGCTTGTGGCTGCCCGACTCCGCAAAGCCAATAGCGATCCGTCGCCCGTCTCGAGCCGCACGCAATGACGCGCGGCGGCGGGTCTTCGGCGGCGAAAGGTGGGCCGTCAGCAGCGATCCAGGCGCGAGCTTCAACCCCTGCCCAGCCAAAGCACCTGCGACACGCCCCGTTACGAACGCGCCCAAGCTCTCCTCGTCCACATGCTGCAGCTCACATCCGCCACAGACCGGGAAATGAACGCAGGGAGCGCGAACATGGTGGGGACCCTGGTGCAGACTACCATCAGCCATCACCCTGTCGCCGGGCGCGGCAAGGGGTACATGCCGTCCGTCGGCGGTAATGCCGTCACCCTTTGCGGCGATGCGAATTACAAGATCTTTGTCGATATCGGTCACAGGCGGGAGGCGATAGCCGCTGGCAGCTGCGCAATCAAATCATCGGCAACAAAAGCGGCTCCCGCACGCCGCGCCGCCTCTCCATGGAGCCAGACTGCCTCGCAAGCCGCGCCAAACGGATCACCGCCGACCGCCAGCCGCCCGGCGACCAATCCTGCGAGAACGTCGCCCGTCCCTGCTGTCGACAACCAAGAGGACGCGCCTGTTGCGACGGCGACGCGCCCATCCGGCGCTGCTATGACGCTATCAGCACCCTTGAGGATGACCACAGCAGCAGACCGGCGCGCTGCTTCACGGGCTCGATCTATTTTGCTCCCGGGCAACTCGCCAAACACGCGAGCGAATTCGCCTTCATGTGGGGTCAAGATCGATAAAGCCGGAATGTCCGCGGCCTCGCTCTGGCCCAGCAACGTCAGGGCGTCCGCATCCAGCACCAACGGCCGCCCGCATTTGAGTACTGTGCTCAAGCGGTCGGCAGCGTCCTGATCCTGCCCAAGACCCGGTCCGACCAACACCGCCGCCAGCCGCTCGTCGCCTAGATGAGCATCCACCACATGGGCTTTGTCAGCCTGCAAGTTCACAATTGCATTTGAACCCGATCGCCCGTCGATCGCTGCCAGAAGACGAACCATTCCAGCGCCTGATCGGGCGGCCGCCTCGGCAGCAAGCGATCCCGCGCCCGGCATGCTGCCACCGACCACTGCAACGAGGCCCCGACTATATTTATGATCAACAGACCTCGGCGCTGCCAGCCGTGGCGCCGCGAGGCGGTGCGCCTGCCCGCTGGCCGCGACACCAATGTCTGCACAGATCAGCCGATGGAAGCACCCTGCAGCGGGATGCAGAACATGGGCGGGCTTCAGCGCGCCCAATGCAATGCAGACACCAAATTGCGGCACCGGCGACAGTAAGGCCCCGTTATCGGTATCAACGCCACTCGGCAGGTCGATAGTGTAGCTGAAGGCCGCCTTCTCCGTCAGGCTCGTCAATCTGTCTGCCAAAGCGCTGTCCAGGCCGCGTGATAGACCAGTCCCGAACAAGGCATCGACAATCTGTGTGGCTGGTCCTGCATCCTCCAGGGTTCCTACCGGGCCACCCCATGATGAACGCGCACGGCTGCTGGACTCTGTGCGGCTCTCTCCTAAAGCGGCGACGCGCACCGGCACACCGCGCGCGCGCAACAGGCGGGCGACCACATAGCCGTCACCGCCATTATTGCCCGGGCCGCACAAGACCAGAAGGTCCCGCTTACCTCCCACCCGCCAGATTATCTCCGCAGCGGCGGCTCCCGCCCGCTCCATGAGCTCATATTCGGCTATGCCGCTGGCAATCGCGCCTTGTTCGGCCTCGCGCATCTGCCCGGCGGTCAGGATAGGCAGCTCGTTCAAGGCGTCTTTTCTCGCGAGATAGTGGCAGGTAGCCGATAACGATCGTCACCTGCGCGCACTTCAATTTGGCCATCGGCAATTATGGAGATCTTGGCCGGTTCGGCGCCATCAGCTGATGCGAGGCCCCGCTGGTCATCGAGTATCTGGAAGCGACGAAATCCGCCATCGGGGTGACGGATAGTCAAAACCCCGCCATCCTGCTCAACCGAACAGGATCGCGCCCATGTCGCATCAGTACCGATGGCACAGTCAGCGAACGCCTCGCGACCCTGCGAGGAACCTGCAAAAGGGCGAGCAGCCTTATCCCCGCCCTGGTCACAGGCCGTCAGGACGAGACACATCAGCCCCGCCCAAGCAATCTGTTCAGATATCCGCATAGACATGGGTTTCGGTCTTCGCTCCGGGATGCGTCACTGCCCCCTTGTAAGCCGGTCCCACATTCTGTGCATAGCGCCAGAGAGCGCCTGACTGATAATCATTCTGGCGCGGCTTCCAATTCTTCTGCCTTTCGGCAAGGATCGATTCGGACACGTTGAGATCGATTGTACCAACCTCGGCATCGATCGCGATGATGTCGCCATTCTCGACCAGCGCGATCGGACCACCCTCCGCAGCCTCCGGCCCGACATGCCCGATGCAGAAGCCGCGCGTCGCGCCAGAGAAGCGCCCGTCGGTGATCAGCGCGACCTTCTCGCCCATGCCTTGTCCATAGAGTGCGGCAGTGGTCGACAGCATCTCGCGCATGCCGGGGCCGCCCTTCGGGCCTTCATAGCGGATAATGATGACCGATCCTTCGGCGATGTCCCGCGCTTCGACCGCTGCGAAAGCGTCTTCTTCACAATCAAAAACGCGCGCCGGACCTTCGAACTGCAAACGATGCATGCCAGCAACCTTGACGATCGCGCCGTTGGGAGCCAGCGAACCCTTCAGCCCCACGACGCCACCCGTCGGAGTGATCGGCGACTTGACGTCATAGATGACTTTCTGGTCCGGGTTCCAGCTGACTTCATCGATATTCTCGGCGATCGTCTTGCCTGTGACAGTCATGCAGTCACCATGCAGCAGGCCGTTGTCGAACAAGGTCTTCATCAGCATGTACACGCCGCCTGCCTCATACATGTCCTTGGCGACATATTTGCCGCCGGGCTTGAGGTCAGCGATATAAGGCGTGGATTTGAAGATTTCCGCAACATCGAACAGATCGAAATCAATGCCGCATTCATTCGCCATGGCGGGCAAGTGCAGCGCGCCGTTGGTCGAACCACCCGTCGCGGCGACAATCCGCGCGGCATTCTCGAAAGCTTCGCGGGTGCAGATATCGCGCGGACGGATGTTCCTCGCCAGCAGATCCATGACCTGACGGCCAGCGGCAACGGCAACCTCTTCACGGCTCTCATAGGGAGCTGGCGCCATATTGCTGTTGGGCAGTGAGAGGCCGATCGCCTCGCCCACGCATGCCATGGTGTTGGCGGTATATTGGCCGCCACATGCACCATGTCCGGGGCACGCAACCTTTTCGAGCGCGATCACATCTTTCAGCGGACATGCGCCCGCCGCATATTTGCCGACGACCTCGAACACATCCACGACCGTGACGTCGCGATTTTCGAACCGGCCCGGAAGGATCGACCCGCCATAGACGAAGATCGACGGCACATTGAGACGCAGCATCGCCATCATCATGCCCGGCAAAGACTTGTCGCATCCGGCGAAGGTGACGAGCGCGTCATAGCAGTGGCCACGAACCGAAAGCTCCACCGAATCCGCGATCACTTCGCGGCTCGCAAGTGAGCTTTTCATGCCCTGGTGCCCCATCGCGATTCCGTCAGTGACGGTGATGGTATTGAACCGGCGCGGCATGCCGCCTGCCTCATTCACGCCCTGGCGGCAAAAGTCTGCCTGCATGTCAAGCGTAGTGTTGCACGGTGCGCTGTCGTTGCCCGCTGAAGCAATACCGACGAAAGGACGGGCAATCTCTTCTTCGGTCAAGCCCATCGCATAATAATAGCTACGATGCGGAGCGCGCTCCGGACCAACCGAAACATGACGGCTCGGCAGCTTCGACTTGTCGAACGTATGAGACATAAAACCTGCCCTTCTTGCCCGTCCCCTTCCCAAAAAGGGACGAGTCACGCAAGGCTATTGCGGCAATGTAGCACAATGGGGCCGATTATGCTGGCAAAGCGGTTTTGCCCCTCCGCGCTCGTCACCAGATCCTGCCGCATTTCGATGCCAAGATAGGGGATCCCGTTGGCTTCCGCATGACGGTTCATGGTCGCATTCAGCAGCCGCCCCGAATAGGGCAACTGGTCACCCACCATCAGGCCCGCCTCCTCCAGCATGGGGATTGCGATGCGAGCGGCGCGATCGTCCTCATTGTAGAGCACACCTATGTCCCAGGGCCGCTCGGCCTGCGGGTCGCTCGCCAAACGCGGCGTAAAGCTGTGCACCGACAGGATGAATGGCGACGTCATGCCGTCGATCAATCGCGCAATCTGATGATGATAGGGGTGATGAAAGCGCATCATCCGATCGGACAGATCGGCGTGGCGGTTTCCGGGGATCGGATGACCGTCGCTCATGACCGGTAGCAGGCCAGGTGCGTCATCCTCGCGATTAAGATCGACCACCAGTCTGGACACGCCGCCCAATATGGCGGTGCATCCCAGTTGCTCCGCCAGCCGCCGGCTGACCTCCGCCGCGCCGATGTCTATCGCGATGTGATTGCCCAGCAGGGCGGGATCGATGCCAAGATCAATGTCGGCAGGCACATGGGCAGAGGCGTGGTCCGCAATGATCAGTACATTAAGCGGCCCGCCATCGATCTTAGTGAATGCTTCGCTCACGCTCCACCGATCTCCGTTTCCAATGTCCACCATTCCGGTTGCTGAGCCGCTATAGCGCGCGCTGCCGCTGCGCGTCCTTCAGCATCATCGAACAGGGCAAAGCAGGTCGCGCCTGACCCGGACATGCGCGCCAAGCGCACGCCGGACTGCTTGCGCAAAAGGGATATCACATCAGCGATGACGGGCGCGGCCCTGATGGCAGGCTCCTCCAGGTCATTGCGGGCATTTGAGATCAGATCATCCAACTTGGAAGCCATCAAAGGGCCGCGATCAACCCTATCCCACTGACGAAAGACACTGGCCGTCGATAGGCCCACGCCCGGATTGATCAGGAGCATCGGAGTGCCGCTAAGGCCTTCAATGTGCAGGGGCTCCAGCAGTTCGCCACGGCCTCGCACCATCTGGGTTATGCTGCTGACGCAGGCGGGCACATCGGACCCCAGATCCAGGCCAATCCGCTCCAACTCGGCGGCAGGTAATTGCGCCTCCCACACGCGGTTGAGCAACCGCAGCGCCGCCGCAGCGTCCGCCGATCCTCCGCCAATCCCCGACGCCACCGGCAGGCTTTTCGTCAGCGTCAGCCGAGCGCCTCGCTTCTCGCCGAGGCGCTCCTGCAACATGTTCGCCGCCTTCACCACCAGATTGTCCGGACCGGCACTCAGATCCTTCCCAAAAGGACCGTCCAACACCAGGCTGATCTCGCCCCTTTCGTGCAAGCATCCACTCAACCGATCGCCATCTGTCGCGAAGACAAAAAGGCTTTCCAGCGCGTGATAGCCGTCCGTCCGCCGTTCCCGCACATGGAGGGCCAGGTTCACCTTGGCATAGGCAGTTTCCGTCAACGTCGCAGCGTCAAGGAGCGGCATATTCCGGCTTCATCCCCATTTTCATTTTCGCAGCCAACCGAGCCGCGACCTCGCCCTCGGCAAAGACCGCCGCAGCCCTCCACGCATAGCGCGCTTCGAAGCGTCGACCTATCGCCCATAGCGCGTCACCCAGATGCTCGTTGATCGTCACATCGGCCGGAGCACCTTCAGCTGCCCGCGTCAGCACAGGCACCGCAGCTTCCACGTCTCCGGTCACGTAATGCGCCCATCCAAGGGAATCCGTTATCGCTGCGTCATCAGGCTTGAGCGCACTCGCCTTTTTAAGCAGCTCCAGCGCCTCGGAAATATTTTGCCGCCGCTCGACCTGCGCATAGCCAAGGTAATTCAGCACTGACGGTTCATTCGGTGCGATTTTCGCAGCCCGCTCCAGCACCACCCGTGCTTCGTCCCAACGCCCCCCCTGCTCGAGCGCGGCGCCGCGCATGAGCAACAATGCCCAGGGCACATTGTCCTCAGCATAACGCTCTTCGGCAGAATGAAACGCGGCGGCCGCACCACCAAAATCCTTCTCGCGGGCCAGCAACTGCCCAAGCCGCACCAGACGTTCGACATCTGCGCCAGGCGCCTGCGCCAATTCGCGCGCCAGCGATATTGCAGCACGGCTGTCATCCGACGCCGCCCAAGCGTTGACCAGAGCCGTCTGCCGGAGCATCCCGAACCAACCGCCTTCCGCAACCTTGTTCAATTCTGAAACAGCCTGCCCGGCATGCCCTGCGTCGGTCAGCAATCGTCCCAAGGTCAACCTGCTATCCGCTCCATCCGGATTAGCGAAACTCGCTATCCGCACCAGCCTGATAGCCAGCATTCGTGTACTTTCGTCCGATGAAATGTCCGAAGCCAAACGGGTCAGCAGGCGGCCAAAGCCCTGCGCTGGTTTCAGTGTTCGCCCAGTTCCGCCGCTGCTCCGCCCACGCGCGATATCCTGCCGCGCCAGAGCATAGTCGGCCTTCCCTTCAGGCAGCAAAGCGAGCGCATCAGCCTTTGAGCCCCGGGCGGCCAACTGCGCCGCAAAAGTCAGTCGCATCTCGGCCAAGTCTGTCGTCCGCAACGCCAGCGCCCGGCTTATCGCAGGGCCAGCCGCAGCGACATCTCCCCGCCCAAGAGCTTGAAGGGCGATATGCTCGTCTATGTAGCGCCGCCCCAGGGATGCGTATCGATCTGCCGGATCGATCTCCGGCGGCACCCCGCGGCCTTGCCCTATTGATATCCAGCTGCGGATTATCGGAACGAGAAAGCCGAAATTGCCTTCAGCTGCTACCCTGTCCGCAACTTGCCGGGCGGTCTTCCAGTCCTTGCGGACCAATGCGTCACCAAGGAGCAGGAGCGTGCCGTCGCGCGGCAGCAATCCCTGACTGTCGAGCAACCTTGCCGACTGGAGCGCCAGTTCCACATCCCCGCTTATCAGGCCATGCAGATAGGCCCGCCGCGCCACTTCCAAACTGCCGGCGTCTACCGCCAGCGCGCCCCTGTAACTACTGAGCGCGACGTCCGCTTCTCCATAGCTGTCGGCCAGCCTCCCCCGGGCATAAGCATGCAGCGCGCTCGACCGATCCACCGATGCGCCAGCCGGTGAAGCCAGCAGCATCGGCAGCAATATGGCAGAGAGCAGGCATCTACATATTGGGATAGTTCGGCCCCCCGCCGCCTTCGGGCACGACCCAGTTGATGTTCTGCGTCGGATCCTTGATGTCGCACGTTTTGCAATGAACACAGTTCTGGGCGTTGATCTGGAACCGGGGATTGCCCTCCTCCAACCCGACCACTTCATAGACGCCAGCGGGGCAGTAACGCTGCGCCGGTTCGTCATAGATCGGAAGATTGTAGGCAATCGGAACCGACGGATCCTTCAGCTGCAGGTGGACAGGCTGATCTTCCTCATGATTGGTGTTCGACAGGAACACAGAGGACAGGCGATCGAAGCTGATCACCCCATCGGGCTTCGGATAATCGATCTTGTGACCGATCTCCTTGGGCCAGATTTTCTCGTTGTCCGGCTTATGCTTCATCGTGAAAGGCAAGCCGATCTTCAGCGTGCGCATCCACATGTCGATGCCCGCCAGCAGCGTGCCGATCGTGTTGCCGAACTTGGCCAGCAGCGGCTCGGCATTCTTGACCAGCTTCAACTCGTCCGCGATCCAGCTGGAGCGCAGGCGGTCATCATAATCGTGCAGCACATCGCGCGAGCGTTCATCCAGGATCGCCTCGAACGCCGCCTCTGCCGCCAGCATCCCTGACTTCATCGCCGTGTGCGTGCCCTTGATGCGCGGCACGTTGACGAAGCCTGCCGAGCAGCCAATCAGCGCCCCGCCGGGGAATACGAGCTTGGGCACCGACTGCCAGCCGCCCTCATTGATCGCGCGCGCACCGTAGGAAACACGGCGACCACCCTCCAGATATTCGCGGATCGCCGGATGCTGCTTCCAGCGCTGGAACTCCTCGAACGGATAGAGATAGGGGTTGCGGTATCCAAGGCCCACCACGAAGCCCAGAGCAACCTGTCCGTTCGCCTGATGGTAGAGGAACCCGCCGCCATAGGCGTCGGTCAGCGGCCAACCCTGCGTGTGAATCACCAAACCCGGCTTGTGCTTCGCAGGGTCTATATCCCACAATTCCTTCATGCCCAGGCCATAGACCTGCGGCTCGCAATCCTTGTCCAGTTCGAACTGGCGCTTGAGGATCTTGGTCAGATGGCCGCGCGCGCCTTCGGCAAAAAAGGTATATTTGGCGTGCAGCTCGAGGCCGGGTTGATAATCGCCCTTACGATTGCCTTCGCGATCGATGCCCATGTCGCCAGTCGCGACGCCCTTAACGCTGCCATCCTCATTGTAGAGGATTTCGGCGGCAGCGAAGCCGGGGAATATCTCGACGCCCAACCCTTCGGCCTGTTCGGCCAGCCAGCGGCACAGATTGCCAAGCGAACCGGTATAGGTTCCCTTGTTGTGCATCCAGCGCGGGGTCGAGATATGAGGCACCGGCAATTTGCCGCGCTTCGTCAGGAACCAGTGCTGGTTATCCCGCACCGGCGTTTCCGCAAGCGAGCAGCCCATGTCGCGCCAATCGGGAATCAGCTCGTCAAGAGCACGCGGATCGATCACCGCGCCCGAAAGAATATGAGCGCCGATCTCCGAGCCTTTTTCCAGCACGCACACGGCCAACTCCTGGCCGGCATCGTTGGCCAGTTGCTTCAGCCTGATCGCCGCGGACAGCCCCGCCGGTCCCCCGCCGACGATGACGATGTCATAGGGCATCGATTCCCGTTCGCTCATAATCCCTCCATCGAGACGAGCCGGATGGTTTCCCTCTCCTGTCCGACCGCCGCGTTACTCAAACGATTTACCACTGGTTGCCGATGAAGATTCTTGACCCCGGCGTCAACCTCTGGCCCTAGAAGATCGATGCGGGGAATGACGGAAGATCTGGCCGGTGCCGCCAGCGCCTATCTGGCGTGGTGGGACATGGCGGGCGTGGATTGCGCAACGACGGAAACGCCGGTGAATTGGCTGAGGCCGGCACCTGCCATTGCGTTGACGCCTCCCGCGTCATCTCCAGCGACAGTGAAGAAGCCGGGGTCGCTTCAAGAGTTCACCGATTGGCTCGCCCAAGATTCGGCGCAACCGGAACGCCGCTGGCCCGGCACGCCCATATTGCCGCAGGGGCAAGCCGGAGCACCCCTGATGGTGATTACCGACATGCCTGATCCAGCGGACATGGATGCAGGCACATTGCTGGCCGACCGCGCCGGACGCTTATTCGACGCGATGCTGTCTGCCATCGGCCTGTCCCGCGAGAAGATTTATATCGCTTCCCTTTTCTGCGCACGCCCGCCCGGCGGCATGATGGAGGCAGCAGATCTCAATGCCGCCGCCGACCGCATGCGCACCCTTGTTTCGCTCGCCACCCCCGGCAGGCTGCTGCTTCTTGGAGACCGGACGATCCGCACCTTCCTTCCCGTACAAGACAAGCAGGGAGTGGAAAGTTTACACTTTTTTAACCATGATGGCGGCATTGTGCCTGCTTTCGCCACTTTCCACCCACGGCTCCTGCTTGGGCAGCCTGCGGCGAAAGCGGAATGTTGGCGCACATTGCAACGCCTGGTCGAGGATATGCATCAGTGATTCGCGCACTCACCCGATCTTCCTTTCTGGCATTGGCCGCCATGAGCGCCGCCGCTGCGATGCCTGCAAAGGCGGACAACGTGCCTTCAACGGCCGCCTTGAGGTCCGATTTCAACTCAGCCTTGGCCGTCGACGACGCCGACAAGGCCCGGTACTCGGCTATCTACGCGGCGTTATCGGATCAAAGATGGACAGACGCCAAGGCCATGATCCTGGCTCTCGATCAGCAAGATCCCATGCGTTCCGTTGCCCTGTCCGACCTCTATGTAGCGAAGGACTCGCCACGCGTTGAGCTGTTCGATGTCCTGGATCTGGTAAACAAGGCCGCGTGGCTGCCCAACGCGGATCAACTTTCGCGGCTCGCGCAGAAGAGGGGCGCGACAATCCTCCCCACACTTCCGCAAGTCCAGAAGATGGTCTGGCTGGGTTCGGCGCCTCGCCGCGAATATGTCTCCACGACAAAGACTGACCTTCTTGCGCAGGCTCTGGTTGGTCAAATCACGCCCTACATCAAGAATGATGATCCGGTCGGAGCGGAAACCCTGCTCGCATCCAAGGAAATGGGCCTGACGCCTGAAGGTCTGACGGAAGTGCGCCAGCGGGTCGCCTGGTCCTACTATATTGAGAATAACGACGCCGATGCACGCCGCATGGCCAACCGCGCTTTGGAGACGCGAGCCGGCGGCGACTGGATGGTGCAGGCACATTGGACGCTAGGCCTTGCATCATGGCGCCAGCATGACTGCGCTGCCGCCGCGCCCGCCTTCGCCAATGTGGCCGCGCTTGCAGGAAATGCCGACATGCGCGCTGCGGGGGCCTATTGGGCCTCGCGCGCATACATGGTCTGCGGCCAGGCCGAAAAGGTCCAAAATCTTCTCAAGACTGCCGCACGTTCCGGCGAGACATTCTACGGTCTGCTCGCCCGTGAGACACTTGGTCTGCCTCTCGGCACTGCCAAAATCGCTTCCCGCTTCGGATCGGCCGATTGGCAGCAATTGAAGGACAGCCCGAATGTCCTTGCGGCCATCGCCCTTACCTCCATCGGCCAGATTGCGAAGGCCGATCAGTTCATTCGCCATCAGGCCCGCCTCGGCGGCGCTCCTCAGTATGACGCCCTGCTGAAACTCGCCCAGTCCCTCAGCCTGCCCGCGACCCAGCTCTGGCTCGCCCACAACGGCCCTGCCGGTAAACAGCCTGACAGCTTCGCCCGCTTCCCCACGCCGGACTGGCGTCCCGATGGCGGCTGGCGTGTTGATCCTGCGTTGATCTACGCCCACACCCTTCAGGAATCAGGCTTCCGCAGCGACGTCGTCAGCAGCGCCGGAGCCCGCGGCCTGATGCAGGTCCTGCCGGGCACCGGCAGCGACATGGGTCTTTCGTCTCCCGCCCAACTGTTCGTGCCGTCGACGAACATGGAATATGGCCAGCGGTATCTGGAAAATCTGCGCAGCATGAGCGCTACGGGCGGACTACTGCCCAAGGTCATGGCCGCCTATAATGCAGGCCCCGTACCCGTTCAGCGCTGGAACAGCGAGGTAAAGGACAATGGCGACCCTCTGCTGTTCATGGAATCGCTGCCTTATTATGAAACTCGCGCATATGTGAACATCGTCATGCGCAACTATTGGATGTACCAGATTCAGGCGAAGGGAACCGCAGATTGCCTTACCGGCATGGCGCAAGGGATGTGGCCGACCTTCCCCACAGCCAAGGGCACACGCATGGTCAGGATGACCCAGAACAACAATCTTTCCGTACCCAGTATCGCAGGCGGCTCTGACTGATGCCCATTGATGAAGGCCGGCCATTTCTGCCGGTGCGGATTGCTGTGTTGACCGTATCAGACAGCAGGGGCCTTGCAGAAGACCGGTCTGGAGACACCTTGGTGGAGCGGATCGAGGCGGCAGGCCACATTCTGGCTGCGCGCTATATCGAAAAAGATGATCGAGCCGCCATCGTCGCGCGCCTTCACAGCTGGATCGATGATCCACAGGTGGATTGCATCATCACAACGGGCGGGACCGGCGTCACAGGCCGGGACGTGACACCGGAAGCGGTTGCTCAGGTCCAGGACAAGGAAATACCCGGCTTCGGTGAACTGTTCCGCTGGCTCAGCTACCAGACGATTGGAACCTCGACGATACAGTCACGCGCCACCGCCTGCGTTTCGAGAGGAACCTATATCTTCGCTCTTCCGGGATCGACTGGGGCGGTGAAAGATGCTTGGGACGGCATCCTCTCCAGCCAGCTCGACAGTCGTTTCCGGCCCTGTAATTTCGTCGAGCTAATGCCTCGCCTGATGGAGCACTGACGCACCTCGGCTTGCCACATTGTTCTCTTTATGTTCTAATGCGGCATGGTTGCTGAAAAGGGTAGAGGCGCGACGCTGAACGTCGTCAGTCACCGCTTCAACATTGCGGAACAGATCGCTGACGGCGACTGGCTCGATGCGCTGGATGCCATCGATGGCCCGGCGCCAAGGCGCCGAACGCAGGTCACGGTGGAACACCCTCGCACCATCATTAGCCGCAACAAATCGCCCGACCTTTCTTTTGCCCAGTCGATCAACGCCTATCGAGGCTGCGAGCATGGATGCATCTACTGCTTCGCGCGGCCGACCCATGCTTATCATGATCTGTCGCCCGGACTGGACTTCGAAACGCGTCTCTTCGCCAAAGCTGGCGCGCCCAGCTTGCTACGCGCCGAACTGTCCAAGCCTTCCTACCGCGTCTCGCCGATCGCCATGGGGACGAACACGGATCCCTATCAGCCGATCGAGCGAGACTGGAAGATCACACGGCAATGCATAGAGATTTTGGCGGAATGCCGCCACCCGATCTTCATCACGACCAAGTCGGACCGCGTGCTCCGCGACGTCGATCTTCTGCAAGACATGGCGCGTGATCGCCTGGTGGCGGTGATGATCTCCGTCACCACGTTGGACCCCAAGGTCGCACGCACTCTTGAACCCCGCGCGGCTCACCCCCTTCGCCGGGTCGAAGCCATCCGTCAGCTGGCGCAAGCAGGCGTTCCCGTCGTTGCCAGCATCTCCCCAATCATCCCCGCGATCACCGATCATGAGATCGAGGCGATAGTGCAAACGATCGCCGCGGCAGGCGCCCGGGACGCCACTTTCATACCCGTGCGCCTTCCCCACGAAGTCGCGCCCTTGTTCCGCGCCTGGCTGCAGGAACATTATCCCGACAGGGCCGCGAAGGTCATGGGAATCATCCGGGATATGCGGGGCGGCCGCGACAATGATCCTGATTTCGGGACCCGAATGCGCGGACAGGGAATCTGGGCTGAACTGATCCGCACTCGCTTCATCAAGGCTCGAAAACGTGCCGGCTTTTCGGGCGAACGGCTGACACTCAGGACCGACCTGTTTCGTCCACCTGCGGGTCCGCAGCTTCAACTTTTTTGATCAGGCCGTTGCGGCAACCAACCTGAACACCGAACGCCGGGTTCGTGCCCGATAGCCGTCCGCTTTAGGTTCCATGCGCTCGAAGCTCTGGATAGCGAGGCCGGGGATGAGCGCGATAGCATCGACCTGGTCTGCACCGATCAGGTAATCATCGCCCAGGAACATCCGAGCAGCTTTGCCGTCCCCCACTGGTGCACGCAGGAACACTTCGCTGCGCCCGCCCCTGCTGCGCAACAGCAATTGGGCCAGTTCGTTCACGGCGGCGCTATCCTGCACATCCACGACCAATTCCATCCGCGATGCGCTGGCAAGCTGATTGAACTGCTCTACGCCCCTGATCGTCACCCGGGGCGTTTCTTCGCCCGGCATGCGATCCAGTTCCACCATCAACAGGGCGCAGTCTCCATCTCGGGCCATGGCCTCGATCGCCTTGCACGCGTCCTCATCGAAGCAACTTGCCTGGAATTGCCCACTGCTGTCGGAAAATGTCGCCGCCGCATAGCGCGCGCCGCGCCGCGTCTCGCGCCAGCGGACCTCTTCGACCATGGCCGCCATGACCGCGTTTGCGCGACCGCCTTCGGCCACCTGCTCGGCACAAATCGCCCCGTAGCTCTTCGCCCCGCGCGCGTCGGCCAGATGCCGGTATCGGTCGACCGGATGTGCCGAGAAGTAAAAGCCGAACGCTTCCTTTTCCTGCGCCATCCTGTCGGCAGTGGACCAAGTCTGATGCGGCGGAATACGCACATCAGCATGCGGCGTTTCAACGTCGCCAAACAGGCCACCTTGCCCGCTTTGGCGCGCTTCGGCCGCGCTGGCGGCAACGCTCAGGATCGTATCAGCCGCTGCATGCACGCCTGCCCTGTCCGCGTGGATTTCATCGAACGCCCCTGACGCAGCCAGGCTTTCAAGCTGACGCCGATTCAACAATCGCGGCTCAATCCGATCGGCAAAGTCATCGAGGGACTTGAATGGTCCCCCAGCGTCCCGCTCGGCAACAAGCTGTTCCATCGCCTTCTCACCGACGCCCTTGAGTCCACCCAAGGCATAGCGAACAGCAAAGCCGAGGCGCGCATCCTCCCCCTCATGCTCGATGGGCTCGACGGAGAAGTCAGCAAGGCTACGGTTAATATCGGGCGCGAGGCAATTGAGCCCCATGCGGCGCATATCATCAACAAAGATGGTCAGCTTGTCGGTAAGATGAATATCGAACGCCATCGACGCGGCATAGAATTCTGCCGGATAATGGGCCTTCAACCATGCCGTCTGATAGGCAAGCAGCGCATAGGCAGCAGCGTGCGACTTGTTGAAACCATAGCCCGCGAACTTATCGATCAAGTCGAACAGCTCATTGGCCTTGGCCGCTGCAATGTCGCTCCGCGCACAGCCTTCCACAAACCGCGCGCGTTGAGCATCCATCTCCGCCTGAATCTTCTTGCCCATGGCGCGGCGAAGAAGGTCTGCGTCACCCAGGGAATAGCCCGCCAATATCTGGGCGGCCTGCATCACCTGCTCCTGATAGACGAAGATGCCGTAGGTCTCTTCGAGGATCGGTTTCAACAGAATATGTGGATATTCAATATCTTCCTGGCCGTTCTTGCGACGGCCGAACATAGGAATATTGTCCATCGGGCCGGGGCGATAGAGCGACACGAGCGCGATGATGTCGCCGAAGTTCGTCGGTCGCACGGCCGCCAGCGTCTTGCGCATCCCTTCGGATTCCAGCTGGAACACGCCGACGGTATCGCCCCGCTGCAGCAGATCATAGACGTCCGGATCATCCCAGCTCAGGCTGCTCAAATCGACATCGACCCCGCGTCCGGCCAGCAACTGCACCGCCTTTTGCAGAACGGACAGGGTCTTGAGGCCGAGAAAGTCGAATTTCACCAGCCCCGCGCCTTCGACATATTTCATGTCGAACTGCGTCACCGGCATATCCGAACGCGGGTCACGGTACAGCGGCACGAGCTGTGACAAGGGCCGATCACCGATCACGACGCCCGCGGCATGGGTCGAACTATGCCGGGGGAAGCCCTCAAGCTTCATCGCATAGTCGATCAGCCTTTTGACCTGGTTGTCATTGTCATATTCGGCCTTGAACTCAGCCACGCCATTCAAAGAGCGTTCCAGAGTCCAGGGATCGGTCGGATGGTTAGGCACCAGTTTTGCGAGCCGGTCGACCTGGCCATAGCTCATCTGCAACACGCGCCCGGTATCCTTCAGCACAGCGCGCGCCTTCAGCTTACCAAATGTGATGATCTGGGCCACATGGTCCGCGCCGTATTTCTGCTGGACATAGCGGATCACCTCACCACGCCGCGTTTCGCAGAAATCGATGTCGAAGTCAGGCATCGACACGCGTTCAGGATTGAGGAAGCGTTCGAACAGCAGCCCCAATTGCAGCGGATCGAGATCCGTGATGGTAAGCGCCCAGGCAACCACGGAGCCCGCGCCCGACCCACGGCCCGGCCCCTCGGGAATATCCTGCTCCTTCGCCCATTTTATGAAGTCGGCAACGATCAGGAAGTAGCCGGGAAACCCCATCTGGATAATGATGTCGGTCTCGAAAGTCAGCCGATCGAAATAAGGCTGACGCGCCTCCTCCCCCTCGATCCCCGCTTTCGCGAGACGCTCTTCCAGCCCTCGGCTTGCCTGCTCCCGCAACATCCGCGCTTCGCCCTCAATATCACCGGCAAGGCTGGGCAGGATGGGCTTGCGCTTCGGCGCAGCGACTGCACAACGCTGTGCAACGACCAGCGTGTTGGCCAACGCTTCAGGCAGATCGTCGAACAGGCGCTTCATCTCCGCCGCCGGTTTCATCCATGCGTCGGGCGAGCTGGTCCGCCGGTCGGGTGTCTCCACATAGGCGCCATCCGCGATACAGAGCATCACGTCATGCGCCTCATGGAAATGCGGCTCTGTAAAGCAGGTCGGGTTGGTCGCGATCAGCGGCAGGTCACGCGCATAGGCAAGATCCAGCAATTCAGCTTCCGCCTTGTCTTCGATAGCGTCCTGTCTGCGGCAAATTTCGACATACAGCCGGTCCGGGAAAAGCGCGGCAAGCCGATCGGCATAAGCGAGCGCGGCGTCAGGCTGATCTTCCGCGAACAGGCGGGCAATCGCCCCTTCTGCGCCTGCCGTCAGGGCTATCAGCCCTTCCGTCCTGCCGGCCAGAGCCTCCAGCGTGACATGAGGGACTTCCTCGACCGGGCGATCGAGATGCGCCATCGACACCAGCGCGCATAGGTTGTCGTACCCAGCTTCATCCTGGGCATACAGGGCCAGCCAGTCATGCATTGCGACAGCATTTGCGGGGCGCCCCGGCCGCAATATTCCCAGCATGGCTCCAATGATCGGCTGAACGCCCTCGCTCTTGCACGCATCGGAAAACGCCATGGACCCATAAAGTCCATTGCGGTCAGTGATCGCTGCGGCGGGAAAGCCTAGCACCCGCGCTTGCTTTGCGATCTTCTTCGGTTCGATCGCGCCTTCCAGCATGGTGAAAGAGGAAAAAATGCGAAGAGGTACAAAACCGGCGTGAGGCATTTTGCGTTGATAGCGCCCCAAACCCTGCCGGCGCCAGCCCTTCTTGAGAAATGCTGTGGATAAGCGTTCGGCCCCCTTGAAAGGGCATCCTCACCATTTTGTTGCGATCTTGCGCTTTGAGACTGCTTTCCACCTGGTTAAGCATTCTCCAACATCTAACATGTAGTTTGCGCCCTATGCGTTTGTCGACGATCACGAATTGGGCCTATGGCGCCACCTTATTGCTTACGCTTGCCTCCGGAACCACCATGCTCATGGCATCCGGCGCGGAAAAGGCTGAGCGTGGAGCAGTCTCCCAGCGCGCACGTTTTGATCAACTGACCTCGGCGCTGCTTGAGGATAGCTACCGCCAAACGGAACAAGCGCGGTCATTTGCGATAACCGGCGACCCTACGCACCTGGTCGCTTATGAGCGAGAAAAGGCAGCACTCCGCTCAGTTGAACAGCGGATCAGGCATCTGCGCGACGCAGGCGCGACAGCGAGTGAGCTCAGGGCTTTGCACGACGCTCTGCATTGGGCGGATGCGCTGACCGATGAGCAGGAGGCTGCACTCCGCGCTGTTCAGGCGGGCGATCAGGATACCGCGAGGACCATATTGTTCGGCGACGAATATGGCCGCGAGCTTGACCGGATCGCGGCCCAGGTCGCCAAGTTCCAATATATGCTGGATCAGCGCACCCAGGCTGCCATCGACCGCGCCACCGCAACGGCGCGTCAGTGGCGCAGCATGTCCGAAATCATGCTGGGTGCGACCGCGCTCCTGTTCCTCTGCGTGCTATACTTCATCCTCAAACAGCGCATCTTGCAGCCAGTGGTGCGTCTGAGCGACGTCGTCACCCGCCTGGCAGCACAAGATTTTGCGGCGATCCCCCCCGACATCTCTCATGTCGATGAAATCGGCGACATGGCTCAGGCGATCCGGATTTTCCGCGAGAATGGCCTTGAACGCCAGCGCCTGGAAAAGGAACGCGACGCCGATCGTATCATGCAGGACCTTCTTTCACGCATGACCCAGCGGCTCCAGGGCTGTGACAACAGTTCCGATCTGACTTGCGTGGTGCAACGCTTTGCTCCGGAGATCGCGCCGGGCTTTGCAGGCAGGCTGTATATCTATGATGCGCGCCGAAACGCCATGCGCCAAGCCTGCGCTTGGCTATCTCCGCAAAAGTCCGAAGAAGAATTCTCCCCGTCCGCATGCTGGGCCTTGCGCCGCGGCCAGACGCACAGGCCGTCCGGCAACATCATCGATATCCCTTGCGAACATCTCGGCCGGGAGAGCGCGGTTCCCACTATCTGCATGCCATTGGCCGCTCAGGGCGAGATGATCGGGCTTCTGTATTTCGAAGAGCCAACGAATGTTGGGGCAGATCAGATCGAACGCAGCGAAAAATATCTGGAGATGTTGGCCGAGAATATCGGGCTTGCGCTCGCGAACCTTCGGCTCCGGGATGCCTTGCGTGAAATGGCGATGGTCGACGCGCTGACGGGCCTGTCCAACAGGCGGCAATTTGACGCAGCGATTGAAGAGGCGGTTGCGATCAGCACACGGGACCGGTCTCCGCTTGCCTGCCTTATGATCGACATCGATCATTTCAAGCGGTTCAATGATGCGCACGGCCATGACGCGGGCGACGCCGTGCTGCGTGCGGTCGGCAATGTTCTGAACGAGTCCCTGCGCGAGGATGGCTATGCGTTTCGCCTAGGCGGCGAGGAATTCGTCCTTCTGATGCCGCATTTCTCCTTGGACCAGGCGATAGACCGGGCACGACAAGTCCAAACCAAGATTCAGGCCCTTCGCGTGCAGCATGGCCATCAACATCTTGGGCCCATCACCGCTTCTTTCGGACTTGCCGCCTATCCCGATCATGGACGGCCAAACCAACTCGTCCAAACCGCGGATGCAGCTCTCCTCCGAGCCAAGGCCCAAGGCAGAAACCAGATCGTTGTAGCCACCGTCCGGGACGACGTCTCAGCTCAGGTCTGAAGCTTCTTCCAGCAGGCCTTCATGAAGACGCACGACGCGGTCCATCTTTTCCGCGAGCCGTTCATTATGGGTCGCCACCAGAGCGGCTGAGCCTTCCTCCCGAACCAGGCGAAGGAACTCTGCCAACACGATGTCAGCGGTTCGCTCATCAAGGTTCCCGGTGGGTTCGTCTGCCAGGATCAGGGCAGGCCGGTTAGCTAGCGCCCGTGCTACGGCGACGCGCTGTTGCTCGCCCCCCGAAAGTTGGCTGGGGCGATGATCAAGACGGTGGCCAAGGCCCAGGGACGTCAGCAATGATTCGGCGCGCGCGCGGGCCGCATCATTGTCCCGGCCCCGGATGACCTGCGGCAGGATCACATTCTCCGCCGCGTTGAAATCTGGAAGCAGATGATGGAACTGATAGACGAAGCCTAACGCATCCCGCCGCAGCCGCGTCCTTCCGTCATTATCGAGGCGCGCGGCCTCTTCGCCGTCGATGCGGATCGACCCGTCAAAGCCGCCTTCCAACAGCCCCACAGCCTGCAACAGCGTCGACTTCCCAGACCCCGACTGCCCGAGCAGCGCCACAATCTCACCCTGTCCCACGGTCAGGTCGACACCGCGCAGCACTTCGATCGTCACGCCGCCCTGGGTAAAGCTGCGCTTCAGCCCTTCGACCTTCAATATGTCATTCATAGCGCAGCACCTGCACAGGATCCGTATTGGCAGCCTTGAAGGCCGGATAAAGCGTCGCGAGGAAACTGAAGATCAACGCCATGAGGCAGATGATCGTTATCTCGACCGGGTCGGGTTTCGCCGGCAGTTCCGTCAGGAAGCGGATCGAAGGGTCCCACAGATTCTGCCCGGTCAGGAACTGGATCGCGTTGACGACACTCTGACGGAAGAAGAGGAAGGTGAAGCCGAGCACCATGCCCGCCGCCATCCCGAGCGATCCGATCGTCACGCCCACGGTCATGAAGATCTTCACCAGGCCCACCCTGCTCGCCCCCATCGTACGAAGGATTGCGATGTCGCGCGTTTTCGCCCGGACCAGCATGATGAGCGACGACAATATGTTGAACACGGCAACGAGCACGATGATCGAAAGGACGACGAACATTGCGACCCTCTCGACGGCCAAGGCCTCGAAGAGGGACGCGTTCATCTGCCGCCAATCGGTCACGACCGCGCGGCCCGCGACCTTGGCGGCAAGCGGCTCCAGGATTCTTCCGACACGGTCGGCATCGACCGTCTCCACCTCGATCATGCCGACCACATCGCCCAAAAGCAGCAGGGTCTGGGCATCCTCCATCGGCATCACCACGAACGCCTTGTCATAGTCGTACACGCCGACCTCGAAGATCGCAGCGATCTGATAGGATATCTGGCGCGGCACAGTCCCAAATGGCGTGGAGCGGCCTGCTGGATTGATGATCGTGATGCTGTCGCCCAGCTGGAGACCAAGATTTTCAGCTAATCGAGAGCCGATGCCGACCTTGCCCGCATTGGCGGTGAGGTCGTCCATGCTCCCTGCAAGCACCTTTGCCTTCAGGGTCGAATTGTTTCGGATGTCATTGACGGTCATGCCCCGAACAAGGACCGCCTCGACCCGCCCCTGGAAGCTGCCGAGCAGCGGCTGCTCGATCAGCGGAGTAGCGCTGGTGACGCCCGGCGTCGCCTTCGCTTCGTTCAGGATCGATTTCCAGTCGGGCAGCCGACCGCCATAGCCTTGAACCACAGCATGGCCATTCAACCCGACGATCTTGTCGAACAACTCTGCCCGAAAGCCATTCATCACGCTCATCACGATGATGAGAGCAGCGACCCCGAGCATTACGGCGGCCAGACTGATCCCGGCGACAAGGAAGATAAATCCTTCCCCTTTGCCAGGCAGCAGATAGCGCTTGGCGATCATGCGTTCGTAGCGTGATAAGATCATGGTGGCGCGAACGGCCCTTTGCGTGATGGTAATTCCTGCCCGTCTAGCAGGGTCTGGACTAACGGCAAGCGTAACAGATTGTTGCACGTCAGCCACAGGGCTGAAGGGAAAATCTTTGGGCGAGGAAATAGCCCGTGACAGCGGCCTTCCTGGGTCATAGCAAAGTAGTCGAAGCACAGGTTAATGGCCGTGGTTCAGGGATACTGCTTCCCACTTCAAGTTTAGGGGGCTCAGAAGTGGTCGAGGCAGGCCAAGGGGGAGACGAGCAATCGTCCATTAGTGCCCGGATCGTGGAAACACGGTCCGGGCACTTTTGATTCCGCTTGTGACTGGCCTCTTGAAAGGGAATTTGCGTCAACCATATCAACGTCGCGCGGCCGCCCGATGGGGTCGTGCATCGTATCACCGGATGCCTTCGAGGGTCCGGTATGTTCATTTTGCTCTGATGGAGATTATGACATGCGTGGTTTTGATCTTACTCCCTATCGCCGCTCCACCGTCGGTTTCGACCGGCTTTTCGACCTGATCGAAAATAACGCACGGTTGCAGCAAGGCGACAATTATCCGCCTTTCAACATCGAACGGCTTTCCGAAGACCGGTATCGTGTGACGCTGGCCGTCGCAGGTTTCCGGACGGATGAGATCGACATCACCGCGCAGCAGAACCTGCTGCAGGTGGTCGGGCGCAAGGACGACAGCGTGAATTCGGATCGTTCCAAGTTCCTGCATGTCGGCATTGCCAACCGCAGCTTTGAAAGGCGCTTCGAGCTTGCCGACTTCGTGAGAGTGGAAAAGGCCGATCTTGCGGACGGCCTCCTGACGATCGAACTCGTCCGTGAAGTCCCCGAAGCGATGAAGCCGAAGAAAATTTCAATCAACGGCGGTCAGCTCGTCGATATCAACAAGGATCGCGACGCCGCCTGATCAGCTTCCGCTGATGACGGCTCATGGGGCGCGGCCTGATGGTCGCGCCCTTTTCCATGTCTATATTTCGACTTGGCTGCCCAATTCGACGACGCGGTTCGTCGGTAGCCGGAAAAACTCCATCGCGCTTTCCGCATTGCGCAGCATCCAGGCGAAGATCTTCTCGCGCCACAACGGCATTCCCGGCTTGGCAGACGGCAGCAAAGTCTGCCGCGCGAGGAAGAAGCTGGTTTCGATCATCCGAAACTCCTGCCCACATCCCGTGACATTCTTGAGCGCGGCAGGAACATCGGGCTCCTGCATGAACCCATATTCCAACACGAGCCGGAAGAAGCCTTTTCCAAGGTCCTCCAACTTGCACCGGCCATCTTCCTCCACAACCGGCACGTCCCTGATTTTCACGGTTAAAAGGATGACTCGTTCATGCAAAACCTTGTTATGCTTCAAATTATGCAAAAGCGCATGAGGCACACCATTCGGCGTAGACGTCATGAACACCGCCGTTCCCGGAACGCGGACAGCGCTATTGGCTGCTGACGCGACAAACACCGGGATAGGCATGGCGCCCTCGCGCAGCCGATCCTGTACCAGCCGGCGTCCCCTCGACCATGTTGTCAGCAGCGTGAAGACGATGAAGCCGATCAGCAGCGGGAACCAGCCGCCATCAGGCACCTTGGTGAAGTTCGCTGCGAGATAGGCACCATCGACGATGAACAAGACGGCCAGTAGCGGAGCCGAATAATACCACCGCCACTTCCACAGCCGGTACAGCAGGACTGTCAGCAGCAGATTGTCGATGAACATCGCGCCGGTGACTGCGATGCCATAAGCAGCAGTAAGATTGGACGATGTCTGAAACACCAGCACAAGCAGGATCACCATGACCATCAGCCCCCAGTTGATCATGGGGATATAGATCTGTCCGGCAGTCGAGGCGCTGGTATGCGCGATCCGCAGCCTGGGCATGAAACCGAGTTGTATCGCCTGCTGTGTGACCGAAAACGCGCCGGAGATAACGGCTTGGCTCGCGATGATGGCAGCCAGCGTCGCGAGGCCGACAAGTGGCAGCTGTGCCCATTGAGGTGCGAGGTAATAGAAGGGGCTGTGAAGTGCCGCCGCACCTTCGCGAAACAGTAGGGCGCCCTGCCCCATATAGTTCATCATCAGCGCCGGAAGAACAAAGCAGAGCCAAGATACGCGGATCGGGTTGCGACCGAAATGTCCCATGTCGGCATAGAGCGCCTCCGCGCCTGTGACGGCCAACACGACCGCACCCAAAGCGAGAAAAGCTGGCAGCGGATCGGTCAGGAAAAACATCACCGCCCAATAGGGATTGAAGGCGTAGAGTATGCCAGGCGTCTTGATGATGCTGATGACGCCCAGCGCAGCGATGGTCACGAAATAAACAAGCATGATCGGACCAAAAAAGGCTGCAACCCGGTTCGTCCCCAGACCTTGCATCCAAAAGAGGCCCAACAATATGATGACCGCCGCAGGCAAGATCGCCGGCGCCAATGCGGAGTTATAGACCGCAAGCCCCTCGACCGCCGATAGCACCGACACTGCCGGGGTGATCATGGAGTCGCCGTAGAAAAGCGCGGTTGCAAACACCCCCAGCAGCACTATCCCACGCGACCATCGCTGCGTTTTGGTTTGCCCGTTGATCAGTGCGAGCAGCGCAAGACTGCCCCCCTCCCCCTTGTTGTCGGCGCGCATGATGATCGTGACATATTTGAGCGTCACGACCAGCATCATCGACCAAAACATCAGGCTGATGACACCCAGGATATGATCGGGGTCGAGGGCCAGATGATGATGGCCAGCAAAGGTTTCACGGAATGCATAAAGCGGGCTCGTACCGATATCGCCGAACACGATACCGACCGCCCCCACGACGAGCTTCAAGGTTGCCTTCTGACGCGCGTGACCGTGACCGTCGGCCGACTCATCATCGGAATGGGCGACGCCGCTCGCCATTTGATCAGCCATGAACGAAACGCCAAATGGTCATATTCATACGACACTCAAGCCCAGGCGATGCGCGGGAAGATCCCGGTTGCCTATCAAGACGGCGCGCGCCCTACCACGCCTCCATGACTAGCGCAATTGATCCGCCATATCACTGAACCGTAGGCGCTTCCGCTTTTAACATCGCGTCGATACGCGCTATGCTGAGTTCCAGTTCTGCCTTGATTTCCGATCCTTCTGGAGCTCGTGCGGCCAATGGCGCCCATAGCTCCCTCCCGGCCTGCAACTGACCCGCGCGAATAAGAGCCAACCCGTAAAAATAAGGCGGCGCGGGCGCGTCCGAATCCAAAGCCATGGCACGACGATAGGCAAAATCAGCACTCGGCGATACCACCCCGCCAGCATGAGCGATCAGCGCGTTTCCAAGGCCAAGCCATAAGTTGGGATCGTCGGGCGTCTGCTTGAGCCCCGCGAGCAGGACATTTGCCGCCTCTTTGGTCTTTCCCTGCCTGCCAAGGCCGTCGGACACCATCAGCCACTGACCAGCCTTGCCATAACGTTCAGCCATGCCACGACGTCTTTCGGCGAGTTGCTCGTCGAACTGCCCCTTGGCAGCAGAAGCTGCTGCCATTTTCGGCTGTCCCACCGAACCAGGACGTCCTTGCCAAGCATAACCGGCCAGTCCAAGCAGCACGGCCGCAGCCGTCAGTTCCCATGACATGCGCGGGATGCGTCCTATCAGGATGAGCAATGCCATGAGGCTGACCGCAAAAGCCGCCGCTATAAGCCAGCCATTCATCGTCCTCCTCTCCTTTTGATCCGGCCCCGCAACAACAGCACGCCTAGGCCTACGAGCAATAATGGAGCCCCCCAAAGCGGCCAGAGAACCGGATCGGCTGTAGGCTCATAGCTCACCCAATCACCATATCGCTCGATCAGCCAGCGACGAATATGCTCGGGTTCCTCCCCAGCCATGATCCTTTCCCTGATTTGCGATCGCATATCTCCAGCCATGCTTGCATTGCTGTCTGCGATAGACTGGCTCTGACAGGTGAGACAGCGGATCGTCTCCATCAGCGCCTTGGCCTTTCGCTCAAGCGCAGGATCGCTTATCTGCCGGTCGGCATAAGGAGCAGGGGGAAGCGCTGACTGGGCCAGCAGTGGCGGGCTCAACAACAAGGCGAACAATGCCAGCAGGGCTTTCACCGGGCAGCCTCCAGCCGTTGAAGGATCATAGGGATGTCATCCGCCCGAATGTCGCCAATATGTTGATAGGCTATCCGGCCTTTGCCATCGATAATGAAGCTCTCCGGAACACCGGATGACCCAAGGGCGATCTGAACGCTGCTGCGGGCATCAAGCCCGATGCGGGCGTAGGGATTGCCGTAGCGTGACAAAAACCGATCCACATCTTCTCGAGCGTCTCGGATTGCGATCCCGTCAATCTCGACCCCAGCCTGTTTCAGAGCGAGAAGCTGGGGCGCTTCAGCAGCGCAGGGCAAGCACCAACTGGCGAAGATGTTCAGCAGGCGCGGCTTACCTGTCGCGAGTTCGCTACTGGCCAAGGCGGGTCGATCACTAGCCGCGGGCGGCAGGGTGAAGTCGGGCAAGGCCTTGCCCACCTGCTTCGAAATGATGACGCGGTCATCCGGCTTAAGCAAACCACTCGCAAAAAGGACAAAAAAGCCCGCAAAGAGCACAAGCGGCAGCCAGATCAACAGCCGTCTCATGCAAGGGCCGCCTTACTACGCCATTTGAGAAGCCATCCGCGGCGTTCGCGTCCAACCAGCGCCAATAGGCCACCTAGGGCGATCAGCCCGCCGCCGAACCATATGAGCGTGACAAAAGGCTTCCACCACACGCGCAATTGCCAGCGTCCCTGATCTGCTTCCTGGCCCAGCACGACATAAAGCTGCCCATTCCAGCGCGTCAGCAAAGCTGCTTCGGTCGTCGTCGTAGGAGGTGATGCGAAAAAGCGAGATTGCGGATGTAGCATGACGGGCGCGCGCCCGTCCCGGCTCGCTTCCATGTCGGCCTGCAACGCTGTCCAGTTATCGCCAGCAATCGGTACGATCCGCGTGAGACGCAACTTCCAACCGGCCGCTTCGACAACATCACCGGCACGGACCGCAGCAAGCTTTTCCACGGTGAACGCAGAGTCGCAGGCCATGCCAGCGAGACTGACAGCACATCCGAAATGCGCGATGACCATCCCCCAAGTGAACAGCGGAGTACGGCGCAAGTTACGCTTCCACAGCGGCGCGACACTTCCCGCCGCGACAGCCAAAGCAATGACAAGCCCAAGGAACGGCAGCACGCCAATACGGCCCCATGCCAGCATTGCCACAGCAGCAAAAACGATCAGGGCGATGATGGCCGGGACGATCATTCGCCGCCCAACCTCAGCCAAGCTGTCCCGGCGCCATCGGGTCAGAGGACCTGCAGCCATGACGATCATCAGTATCAGGGCGATGGGCCCCGCTATCCGGTCGAAATAGGGCGCCCCAACGGAGACTTTGTGTCCGAAAGCTTCGGTAAGAAGTGGGTAAAGCGTTCCAATCAAGACCAGGCCGAGGATGACGGACAGCAGCAGATTGTTGACCACCAGCATGGTCTCGCGGCTGACGAGCTCAAAAGGCGCTCCCTCCCGGACCGCACCCACCCGCCATCCGAAGAGGGAAAGCGCTCCCCCGATGTAAATGCCCAAGAGGACCAAGATGAAGCTGCCGCGCTCAGGATCGACCGCGAAGGCATGGACGCTGGTCAATATGCCCGAACGAACAAGGAATGTGCCAACCATCGACATCGAAAATGCGATAACCGCCAACATCACGGTCCACGCCCGCAGCGCGTCGCGCGTGGCGAGCACTGTCACGCTGTGCAGAAGCGCCGTCGCCGCCAGCCACGGCATCAACGAAGCGTTCTCAACAGGATCCCAGAACCACCAACCGCCCCAGCCCAGCTCATAATAGGCCCAATAGCTGCCAGCGGTAATCCCGAGCGTGAGGAATATCCATGCCGCCAGAACCCACGGCCGCATAGCCCGGGCGAACGATGCATCCACCTGCCGCGTCAGCAGCGCGCCGATCGCAAAGGAAAAAGCCACCGACAGTCCGACATATCCGAGATACAGGGTCGGCGGATGGAAAGCGAGACCAGGATCCTGCAACAGCGGATTGAGCCCTTGGCCATCGGCAGCAGCCGGATTGATCCGCGCGAAGGGATTGGAAGCAAAAAGCAGGAACGCATAGAAGCCAAGGCTGATTGCAGCCTGGCCACCGAGCGTCGCCATGTGTGTGTCTCGCCGCAGGGCCCGTTCGAACAGGGCAACAGCTGCGCCAGCCACGCCCATGACAGTCACCCACAGCAACATGGAGCCTTCATGATTGCCCCATGTCCCAGCAAACTTGTACAGCCATGGCTTCATCGAATGGCTGTTGGTGACGACCAGCAAGACGGACATGTCCGACCGCATGAACAATGTCACAAGCGCGACGAAGGCAATGGCGGTCAGCGCACCTTGAGCAACGGCTATCGGCCGCACCGCCTCAAGCAATTGGATTTTGTCCCCCGCTAATCCGAAAGCCACCAAACTCAACTGAAGAAACGCCAGAGCTGCCGCCAGCCATAACGCGACGAGACCTGCTTCTGCGATCATGCCGCGCTCTCCGCTCGTTGAGACGCGAAGCTCGTGAAGGTCGTTCTCACTGGTCCGCCTTCATCTCATGGGTCGTTTCATTATATTGCAGACCTTCAAGTTCCCGAGGCATGTAACGTTCGTCATGCTTCGCCAGCAGGTTCGTAGCAACGAACGTGCCCGCGCCATCAAACGCCCCTTCCGCGACCACACCAGACCCCTCCTTGAAGAGGTCAGGCGCAATACCTTTAAACATGGCAGGCACCGTCGCTTTCCCATCGGTCACATTGAAATGTAAGGTCACCCCATCCGATGCCCGCTTGAGGCTGCCCTTGACCACCATGCCGCCGAGACGAATGGCTTTGCCCTCTTCCACGCCTTTTGCGCGAACGTCGGCTGGCGCGTAGAAATAAGCGGCTTCGTCACGCAGCGCAGAGGCAGCAAGCAAGCCCGCGCCGATCAGCGCAAAGAGGGCGACGAGCGCCAAAGCTAGGCGTTGATGCTTCGCCTTCACGACCTGTCTGCCAATTTCTTCGCCGCCGTCTCCGCATCGCGCATCGCGCGCCAGCACGAAAGGCACAGCGCGAACGTGCCCAAGAAGGTCAGCGCGTAAGCGCTGGCGACAAAAGCCCACTGATTCATGTCGATTATCCCCGTGCCAGCCGTTGCATCCGCGCTTCAACCTTGTTCCGCGCCAATATCGTCCGCATCCGCATGAGAACGATCGCCCCGAAGAGCAGGGAAAATCCAAAAAGCGTAAATCCCAACGGCCAGAGAAGCGAGAAGTCGATGCTCGACCCGCGAAGCGTGATACTCGGGCCCTGATGCAAGCTATTCCACCACACAACCGATCGATTAATGATGGGAATGTTCACCGCCCCAACCAGGCCGAAAATCGCTGTGACAGGACTAACGCCGCCCATATCCTGCCGCGCACTGGCATTTGCTAGTGCTATATAGCCCAGATAGAGAAAGAAAAGCACCAGCATCGAGGTCATCCGGCCATCCCATTCCCACCATGTCCCCCAGGTGGGCCGGCCCCAGATAGATCCCGTAACGAGGCAGATCGCAGTGAACAAAGCGCCTGGAACGGCAATGGCGCGTCCAGCAACAGCGGCGAGCGGGTGCCGCCAGACTAACTGCATCAGCGCGGATATAGCGATCCCTGTCCATCCCGCCATTCCCAGCCATGCGGCGGGCACGTGAATATAAAGAATCCTGACCGTCTCACCTTGCAGATAGTCAGCCGGCGTGACCAAGAGACCGCAACCCGCTCCGACCAGGAGCAGGATCAGCCCCGGCCAGAAAAACCAGGCAGTCAGTGGCCGCGCGATTTTCAGGAAGCGGGCAGGATTGGCAAAGCGGTGCATTTGGAGAGGCTCTTTAGCTCCGCAGAACGCGCAAGACCAGTGGCGCTTTTCCTTATGCGATCAGCCAAGGGACTTTCCCAGCTTTCCCGCTTGATCGCCTTTTTTGTTTCAGACAGGCGACAAATCGGGATTGAGCCACTATATGCGCGCGGAGCAGCCCTTTGAGGCGCACGGCATCGGCTATGGACCCGCTCGCACCCATGTTTACAACAAACCCGTTCGACGACGACAAGCTGCGTGAAGAATGCGGCATCTTCGGAGTAATACAGGCGGACACTGCTTCGGCGATTGTCGCACTTGGCCTCCACGCATTGCAACACCGCGGTCAGGAGGCTGCTGGTATCACCAGTTGGGACGGTCATGATTTCCACACCCACCGGGCAATGGGCCATGTGGCGGGAAATTTCGACCGTGATGAAGTGATTCGCGGCCTGCCGGGCAATACAGCGTCTGGCCATGTCCGCTATTCAACGACCGGCGAAACATCGCTCCGCAATGTGCAGCCGTTATACGCGGAGCTTAATTCCGGTGGCTTTGCCATTGCGCATAACGGCAACATCTCGAACGCCATGAAGCTGCGACGCGAACTCATCCGGCGCGGCTCCATCTTCCAGTCGACGTCCGACACCGAAGTAATCATCCATCTTGTCGCTACATCGACCTACCGGACGCTGCTCGACAAGTTCATCGACGCCCTGAAGCAGATTGAGGGTGCTTATTCACTGATTGTGACTACACCTGAAGGCATGATCGCTTGTCGCGATCCGCTCGGCATCCGCCCCTTGGTGATGGGCCAGCTCGGTGACGCCACGATCTTCGCCTCGGAAACCGTGGCTTTCGACGTTGTCGGCGCTGAGTATATCCGCTCGATCGATCCAGGCGAGTTAGTCATCGTTACCCATGATGGTCAGGTCCGTAGCCACCGACCGTTCGGCGAAGTGCACGCACGCCCCTGCATCTTCGAACATGTTTATTTCAGCCGGCCCGATTCGATCGTTGATGGGTCGAGCGTCTATTCGGTTCGCAAGGCCATCGGCGCTCAATTGGCTATCGAAAACCCGGTCGATGCCGATCTGGTCATACCCGTGCCTGACAGCGGGGTACCCGCAGCGATCGGCTATGCCCAACAGTCCGGCCTCCCATTCGAGCTGGGTATCATCCGCTCTCATTATATCGGGCGCACATTTATTCAGCCGGGTGACAAGGTTCGTCACCTTGGCGTCAAGCTCAAGCATAATGCGAATCGCGCGCTTATTGCCGGGAAGCGAATCGTCCTTATCGACGATTCGATCGTCCGCGGCACCACCAGCCTCAAGATCGTGCAGATGATGCGGGAAGCCGGGGCCAAGGAAGTGCATATGCGCATTGCCAGCCCGCCGACGAAGCACAGTTGCTTCTACGGCGTCGATACGCCAGAGCGCACCAAGTTGTTGGCGCACCGTCTGGACATCGGCGGCATGCAGGACTTCATCCATGCCGACAGTCTGTCGTTCATCTCGATCGATGGGCTCTACAAGGCACTGGGCGAAGCAAAACGGGCTGACATTCGGCCCCAATATTGCGACGCCTGCTTCACCGGCGATTATCCCACCACGCTCACCGACCAGGATGATGCCGTGGTTCAGAACCAGCTTGAATTGCTGGCCGAGCGGGTTGTCTGATCAATAAGGCAAATCTCGATGGCTGCTCATCCTGAGCGGCCATTCTATTTTCAATAAACCGGCCTTTCGATCAGAAGGGCGAACAGGATGCTCCATGCCCACTCTTCCTCTTTCCGGTAAGCTTGCCCTGGTAACCGGTGCAAGCCGCGGGATTGGTGCTGCTACCGCCAAGGCCTTGGGCGCTGCCGGCGCTCATGTCATTCTGACGGCTAGAACTGCTGGTGGGCTTGAGGAGGTGGAAGAATATATTCACGGCGCCGGCGGCAGCGCGACCATTGCCCCACTAGACCTTATCGATGGAGAGAGCATCGGGAGGTTGGCGCAGGCAGTGTCTGGTCGATGGCAGGCTCTGGATGTTCTGGTGCTCAATGCCGCTACCCTCGGCAGCCTAGCCGCAGTTCCTGCTATAGATGCCAAGGAATTTGCACGGCTGCTGACCTTGAACATAGCCGCGCCCCAGGCTTTGATCGCAGCATTCGACAACATGCTTCGCGCAAGCGCCGATGCGCGCGTCGTCGCGATTACGTCATCGGTAGCAAGTGCGCCGCGTGCCTATTGGGGAGCCTACGGCGCATCCAAGGCGGCGCTCGAAACGCTGGTCAGCGCCTATGGCGAGGAAATGAAAAATATTTCCGCCATTCGCACCCATGTCGTTGATCCGGGGGCGACCAGGACCGCCATGCGGGCGCGAGCCTTCCCGGGGGAAGATCCGGCGACCGTGAAAGATCCGGAAGTCGTTGGCCAAGCGATCGCCGATCTTGTCCTGTCAGATCAGCCAACCGGTTATCACCAACGCATTGATTGATTGATCAGCCCGGTTTGACCAACGTCACCTGGGCTACATCAATCGTGCCGCCCCTGAAGCCACCTTCACAATACATGAGGTAATAGCGCCAAAGCGCCACGAAGTGCTGGTCGAAGCTGGCGGGCAAAAGGCCGCGATCGACGACGCGATCAAACCGCTCCCGCCATCGCCTGAGCGTTTCGGCATAATGCTGGCCGAAATGGTGAGCATTTCGCCATTCCAACCCTTCAGCCTCGGCCAGAGCCTTGAAACGGCTTTCGGAAATCAACATTCCGCCAGGGAAAATATAGGTCTGAATGAAGTCGGCGCCACGGGCATATTGATCGAATATGGCGTCGTCGATCAGTATATATTGAACCGCCGCCCGCCCCCCGGGCTTGAGGAGCCTGTTGATCGCGCCGACATAGGCAGGCCAATATTCCTGGCCAACGGCTTCAACCATCTCCACACTGACGATGGCGTCATATTGGCCCTGACTATCGCGATAATCGCGGAGGAGGATATTGGCTCCGGAGCCAAGCCGTTCACGCGCATAGTCGGCTTGCTCGGTAGACAGCGTCAGTCCATCGTACCGGATGACGCAGCGCTGCATCGCCTGCTCCGCCAGCCCTCCCCATCCACAGCCAATCTCCAACAGCGCACTGCCATCCTTAAGATCGAGCCGATCCAATATGGCGTCCACTTTGCGCTGCTGCGCGCGTTCAAGACTCTCGATCCGATCATCTGGGTCACGGAACAGCGCACTTGAATAGTGCATGTTGCGATCCAGCCAAAGGCTGTAAAAATCGTTCCCCAGGTCATAATGGTAAGCGATATTGCGACGCGAACCGCGTCGATTGTTGCGTCGCAGGCGATGCGAGAGCCACGCAAACCATCGCCCGGGGCCATTCGGACGTGCGACATTGCCCAGTGTGCGGGCATTCGCCATGAACAGTTCGAACAACGGAACCGGATCGGGGCTGCTCCATTCACCAGCGGCCCACGCCCTGTACCATCCCGCCGAGCCCCCAGCGATCAGCCGCAGTAGGGCTCGCCATCGGACCAAATGGACTTTGCATGCCGGTCCCGCCGCCCGTCCGCCCAATATCCTTACCGTGCCATCGGGCAGCGTCGCTTCAAGCCTGCCCATTTCAAGCCCCGAATCGATACGGTCCAGCAAATGGTGAAAGTGCGGCGCAGCCATCCGCCCAAGCCAGCGGCTCGGCTTTTCTGCGGCCAATCGCCGTACGGTGAACGCGCTCCGGCCGCGCTTAGGATCGATTGCGTTCATGCCCTCACCTCTACCGCTCGCTCATATGCGCCGCCATTACACCCTGCTTTGCCGGTACGCGGCAAGCGCGCGTTCCCGCGCCTCGCGATGCCCGACGCGCTTTGCAGGATAAGATTGCGGCCTCGCGTCAAAGGCATCGGGGTCATGGACTACCCTGTCATCTAGATGAGCCAATTCAGGTACCCACCTCCTGATATAATCGGCCGCCTCAAATTTTGGAGACTGCGTCAATGGCGCCATGATCCGTGAAAACAGATTCGCATCAACTCCGCTGCCAGCCACCCATTGCCAGTTCACGCTATTGTTCGCGTAGCTTGCATCGACCAAGGTATCCCAAAACCATCGAGCCCCATGCCGCCAATCAATCAAAAGATGCTTGATGAGAAAGCTCGCGGCAATCATGCGGACGCGGTTGTGCATCCATCCCGTCGTCCAAAGCTGCCTCATACCAGCGTCCACAATTGGATAGCCGGTCTGGCCCTGCTTCCAGGCCGTGAAATCGGAACGAGATTCGCGCAAGTCACGCCATGGCATCTGCTCGAATTCGGCTCGGGCATTTTGGGAGCCGTAGGTTGGGAGCGCCCAGATTTGCGTGTGCGCATAATCGCGCCAAAGCAGCTCCTTGAGGAAGGTTGTGGCATCGGCGGCGATGTCATTGACGCGATGCCATACATAGGCAGCTGAAACCTCGCCAAAATGCAGATGGGGGGAAAGTCGAGACGTACCCTCAATCGACGGAAGGTTTCTTGCGGTGTCGTATGCCTCAACTTCATCAATGAACGACGCGACATTCTGGCGAGCCCCAGACTCCCCGGGGGACCAGTCGTCGGAAAAATGGCTTGCCCAATTCGGCTTGCTGGGCAGCAGTTCCCAGTCATCGAGCAATTCACTTGTTGGCCATTCTTTTGGAGAAGCGATTTCCTGGGGAGCTGCGCTGGCGACTGCAGGCGGCATATGCTGCATCGCTGCGCGGGCGAACGGGGTGTATATCTGGTAAGGCTTGCCACTGGCTGTGCGGACGCATCCGGGCGGCAGCAGTAGCATGCCTTCATGCAGTTGAAGGTCGAGATAGCGAGCCGCTGCCTTTTCCGCATTACGCCACCAAGGTTCATAATGCTCCAGCGCGTGCACTCTTCTAGCGCCCGTCTCCCTGCTTAACCGCTGGAGTGCCTCGACGCTGTCCCCCCTGCGCAGAATAAGGCGCGATCCTTTGCGGCGAAGGCTTTCGTCGAGTGACTTGAGGCTGTGGTGAAGCCACCATCGCTGTGCACTTCCCATCTTCCACTGCTTGGGCGTTGAATCATCCAGGATGTAGACTGGGATGACCGGCCCTTCGCGGGCCGCCTGCGCCAAGGCGGCCTGATCGGAAAGGCGGAGGTCTTGGCGGAACCACAGGATGACGGGATCGGACATGGGGTCAGCTTTGCCACTGCTGAGCGAGGCTTCCAACCCCTCCACCAGCTCGGCGCGAAAAGCTGTCCAGATACGGCACTGCATTTTTTAGCTCATGGACGGACGCAGGTTGGCCGCTTATCTTGGCAAGGGATAAACGGCGCGGCCCAAATCCGCGGCCAAGACAGCGATCAGGGGATATAATGGCGTCAATGCCGAATGATTCGGAACTTGGGTACAGACCTTGTGTGGGCGTTATGCTCGTCAACATGGATGGCAAGGTCTTCGTCGGTCAGCGGATCGATAGCCAGGTTGAAGCATGGCAAATGCCGCAGGGCGGCGTTGATCATGGTGAGGAAGAAAAAGCTGCAGCACTCCGCGAACTGAGCGAAGAAACGGGCATCTGTCCCCACTATGTCGAGATTATCGCGAAGGCGCGGGACGAGCATCTTTACGACCTGCCGACCGAGCTTATCGGGAAGCTATGGGGCGGGAAATTCCGTGGCCAGAGGCAGACGTGGTTCCTGGCACGCTTTCTTGGCAGCGATGATGACATTGATATCGCCACCGCTGATCCCGAATTTTCGGAATGGAAGTGGATCGAGCCGGACACCCTTCCCGACGTGATAGTACCGTTCAAGCGCAAGCTTTACCGGGACATTCTGCAGGAGTTCAAAGCTCTCATTTAAAAGCGACCGCGAGGCTGGAGGGAGCCAGATTCGTTTGATAAGCTCTGGTATATGAGGGCGATTTCCTTTCCTGCTCGAGCCCCGGCGGGTGCCTTTTCAGGGGAGGTGATGGCTTGAGCTTTGTCATGCGGCCGGCGCGGGCCGGTGATCTGCAAACCCTGTATGAATTAGCGAAACAAACGGGGGGAGGATTTACGAACCTGCCTGCCGATCGGAAGGCGTTGGAGCAGAAGCTGCTGCGGACCGAACAGGCGCTTGCTCGTGAGGGTGGGGATGTTGAGGATGAGCTTATCCTCATGGTTCTCGAAAACTGCACAACCGGGCAAGTTCGTGGCACCTGCCAGATTTTCAGCAAAGTCGGGCAAAACTGGCCCTTCTATTCCTATCGCCTGGGCGTCCTGACACAGCATAGCCGCGAGCTTTCCCGGACGTTCCGGGCAGAGATGCTTTCGCTGGTGACCGACCTGGAAGGGTCGACGGAAGTAGGCGGCCTGTTCCTGCACCCGCGAGAGCGCGCGGAGGGCCTGGGCCTCCTCCTTGCCCGCAGCCGTTATCTGTATATCCGCAACCATCGCGAGCGCTTCGGAGACCGGGTGATCGCGGAACTGCGCGGCGTAATCGATGAAGCAGGCGGCTCGCCATTCTGGGATGGGCTGGCCGGGCGGTTCTTTGGCATGACCTTTCAGGAAGCCGACGAGTTCAATGCCATTCATGGCAATCAGTTCATCGCGGACCTGATGCCCAAGACGCCGATCTACATCGCCATGCTGAACGACAGCGCGCGGGCGGTCATCGGCTTCCCTCATCCCAATGGGCGTGCAGCGATGCGGATGCTGGAGACGGAAGGCTTCACAAATCCGGGCTATGTGGACATTTTCGACGGCGGCCCGACGATGGTCGGACAGACTGACTCGCTGCATACGATCGCCCGTGCGCAGGACGTGACACTTGGATCGGTTCATGAGGGTGGCGGCGAAAAACATCTGGTCGCCTGCGGCCAGCGCGGCGAATTTCGCTGCACCTATGGTTTCATCGAACGCGCCGACGACCAGAGCGTGTCGCTCGACCGGCAAAGCGTTGAACGCCTGGGGATCGGGCCGGGAGAGCAATTTACGATGGTGACGCGCGCATGAGCGTCAGGGAAATCAATTTCGACGGCTTGATCGGCCCCAGCCACAATTATGCGGGGCTGAGCCTTGGCAATCTTGCGTCGTCCAACAATGCAGGCGCGACATCCTATCCCCGGGCAGCCGCCCTGCAGGGCATCGAGAAGATGCGCGTCAACCTGCGCCTCGGCCTGACCCAAGGCATATTCGTGCCGCAATGGCGGCCGGACGGTCGCTGGCTGAGTGCGCTGGGCACGAACATCACTGAAGCGGAACCCCATATTCGAGCCGCCGCCATGTCCGCGTCGTCGATGTGGGCCGCCAATGCCGAGACCGTGTCGCCGGGCCCGGACACTGCGGACGGACGCACCCATCTGACGGTCGCAAATCTGGTTACCATGCCCCATCGCAGCCATGAGTGGCAGCAAACGCTCACCCAGTTGCAGGTCGCCTTTTCCGACAAGGCTGCGTTCGCGGTGCATCCGCCCATCCCTGCCCCCTTTGGCGACGAGGGCGCAGCCAACCATATGCGCCTGTGCGATCGGCATTCGGATCGCGGCGTCGAGATATTCGTCTATGGACAGTCGGGCGGCCCCTACCCCGCCCGCCAGCATGGGGAGGCGAGCAAGGCGGTCGCGCGGCTCCACGGCCTGGACCCCGCGCGCACATTGTTCGTGATGCAGTCTGAAGAGGCGATCGCAGCCGGCGCGTTTCACAATGACGTGGTGGCTGTCGCCAACGAAAACGTCCTGCTCGTCCATGAGCAGGCCTTTGCCGACAAGGACCGCCTCTATGCGCAGCTAACCGCGCTCCTTCCAGCGGCGCAGATCATCGAAGTGCCGGCACAGGCGATAAGCCTGGCCGACGCCATTCAAAGCTATATGTTCAACGCGCAGCTGGTCACGTTGGCCCATGGCGGCATGGCCCTGATCGTGCCGACCGAAGCGAAGGCGGTGGGGAGCGTGTGGGCCTGGCTGGAAAATCTGGTCGCGGGCAATGGCCCCATCCGCGAACTGATCCCGGTCGACGTCCGTCAGTCCATGGCCAATGGCGGCGGACCTGCTTGCCTGCGGCTGAGGGTCGTGGCCGACCCGGCGAATATCGATCCACGGTTCCTGGTCAACGAGGCGAAGCTCGACGCCATCGCAAGCATCGTCCAGGATAGCTGGCCGGAGGAGATAAATCCCACGGATCTAGCGGACACCCGGTTGATCGCGCAGATTGAACAATCGTGGTTAATGCTTGTTGACCATTTGCAACTTTCGGGCGACTTAATTCCTTAGAGCATATCGCAGCTCGAGTGGAATGATGAACCGGATCAAGCGCCTTTTCACGATCAAGACGAAGTTCGAGGCGTTTCTGGTCATCTACGCGCTTGCACTGGGCGCGACAGAGCGCGGCATCGTCTATATGGGGCAATATCCCGGCGTCGGCGGACAATTGCTCGCCCTGGCATGCACTGGATCCGTTTTCATAGCGGGCGGCATGATCATCGATGCCGTCGAGATGCGGCGACGCCTGAACGTCTGAACGGCCTGTCCGCGCCAAGCGGCAGTTGACCGGGCGCGGAGCGCCATGCAGGAGCGGTTCATGGCCGCGATCATGCTTCAGGGAACAGGATCCGACGTCGGAAAGTCCGTGCTCGTGGCGGGGCTGTGCCGGGCGCTGCTGCGTCGTGGCTACAATGTGCGTCCGTTCAAACCGCAGAATATGTCCAATAACGCGGCCGTCACGGCAGATGACGGAGAGATCGGCCGGGCGCAGGCTCTCCAGGCGATCGCGGCCGGGGTGGAACTGCACAGCGACATGAACCCGGTGCTACTGAAGCCACAGGCGGATCGGACGTCTCAGCTGGTCGTGCATGGCAAGGTCCGCGGGACCTTGGGCGCGGGCAACTTCCGTACCGCGCGGGCCGAGTTGTTGGGTGCTGTGATGGAGAGCTACGAGCGGCTTCGACGGCAGTGCGACTTTGTCGTGGTGGAGGGTGCTGGATCGCCCGCCGAGATCAATTTGCGGGCGGGCGACATCGCGAATATGGGCTTTGCGCGGGCGGCGGATGTACCTGTCATCCTGGTCGGCGATATCGACCGTGGCGGCGTCATAGCCGCAATCGCGGGCACCAAGGCCGTTATAGACCCGGCCGATGCGGCGATGATCCAGGGGTTCCTGATCAACAAGTTCCGGGGCGATCCTGCGCTGTTCGAGGATGGCTACCGCCAGATCGAGCAATTGTCGGGATGGCGGGGGTTTGGCGTGATCCCCTGGCTTGCCGCCACTGCCCGCCTGCCCAGCGAAGATGCCGTGGTGCTGGAGCGCGCTGTCGAGCGTAGCGCGACGCGCGTGGTGATCGCCTGCCCTATCCTGCCTCGCATCGCGAATTTCGATGATCTGGACCCTTTCAAGCTGGAGCCTGAAGTGGATCTGGTGATGGTGCCGCCGGGGCAGCCCATTCCTGTCGAGGCGAGCCTGATCATCCTGCCCGGTTCGAAGGCGACAATCGCTGACCTGCGAGCGCTGCGCGCAGAGGGATGGGACATAGACATCCTGTCGCATCATCGGCGCGGCAGACCGGTTCTGGGCATTTGCGGGGGGTATCAAATGCTCGGCCGCACGATCGCCGATCCTGACGGTATTGAAGGGCAGCCGGAAACTGTCGAGGGGCTGGGCCTACTTGATGTGGATACACGGCTGACCGGTGACAAATCGCTGGAGAGGGTCGCGGGCATGGCCTGGGGGCGGAGCTTCACCGGATATGAGATGCATGTGGGCTTGACCCAGGGAACTGACTGTGAACGGCATTTCGCGCAGCTGAGCGATGGACGGACAGATGGTGCGCTCAGCGCGGATGGCCGTGTTCTGGGGACCTATGTTCACGGCCTCTTCGCCAGCACGGATGCACGCGCAGGCTTGCTGGATTCCTTAGGCGTCCATTCCAGCGCGGTGGATTATGCGGCGTCAGTGGAACAGGCGTTGGATGACATCGCAGAGCAATTGGAGCGGCACGCAGACATTGACGCGATCATTGAGGTTGCCACGAAGCGCTGATGCGGAATGCTCGTTTTGGAAGAGGCTCGCGGGCATATCGTGCCCGTGAATTCCTGGCACTTACACTGGCCGTGGCTGATGAGCGTTCGTCAAATCCGCTACGCTTGCGCAGCTAAGACAATCTTTCATGATCATCTCATATGCTACTGATTTTCTTGAAAAAGAAAATGGTGCGCCCGGAACGATTCGAACGTCCGACCCTCAGATTCGTAGTCTGATGCTCTATCCAGCTGAGCTACGGGCGCGTTGTGGAGCGGCAGATAGAGGGGGGCGGATGATTGGGCAAGCCCCTTTTTTACTTTTTTTGCCGCGCCGCCGACGCAGTTTCGCAGGCGCAACTTTTACCGGCGTCTGCTCGTTGCAAATTGGCGGAAGGAGGCGAGGCATGGCTTTCACTTTGAACGACATCATATTGCTGGTCATCGCGCTGCTGATCGGGCTCGTGCTGGGCCTGATGATGAGCGGACGCGGCAAATATAAGCGGCTTTGGCGTGACGAGCAGATCGCGCACAGGCAGACGATCAGGGAACGTGATGCCCGGATCGCTGCTGCTCCTTCGGACGTCCGCGATGATCGAGCGGTGCGGGACGATCTTACGCGGGTCAGAGGGATTTCAGCGACGGATGCGGCCGCCCTGCATGAAGCGGGCTATCATCGTTATGACCAGCTTGGCGCGATCAGTGACGAGCAGCAGGCGGCGCTGGAGGCGCGACTGGGCCGGGAGCCAGGCACGATCGCGCGCGAGGAATGGCGCACGCAGGCGCGCCTTCTCGAGACCGGAAAGGTCCGAGAACATGAGCGGCGGTATTTAGAGAACCGATAAACGTCGCTCAGCCCCTCCCGCGAGCGGGAGGGGCTGAGGGGGCCGGTTACTTCTTCGCCAGAGCAGCCTGTGCGGCGGCGAGGCGGGCGATCGGCACGCGGTATGGCGAGGCCGACACATAGTCGAGGCCGGTCTTCTCACAGAAGGCGATCGAGGCCGGATCGCCGCCATGTTCTCCGCAGATGCCGAGCTTGATGCCCGGACGGGTCGCGCGGCCACGCTCGGCGGCGAGTTCGATGAGTTCGCCTACGCCCTCCACATCGATGCTGACAAACGGGTCGCGGGCAAAGATGCCCTTGTCCACATATTGCGTCAGGAAGCGGCCGGCGTCGTCGCGACTGATGCCGATCGTCGTTTGAGTCAGATCGTTAGTGCCGAAGGAGAAGAATTCGCCAACCTCGGCGATCTCGCCGGCCTTGAGCGCGGCGCGCGGCAGTTCGATCATGGTGCCGACCAGATATTCGACCGAGGCGCCCTGCTCCGCGAAGACTTCGCTGGCGACGCGATCGACGATCGCCTTCATCAGTTCCAGCTCCTTCTTCGTCGCGACGAGCGGGATCATGATTTCCGGGATCGGCGCTTCGCCCGAACGCTGCTTGACGAGGAGCGCGGCTTCGAAGATCGCGCGGGCCTGCATCTCGTAGATTTCAGGATAGGTGACGCCGAGGCGGCAGCCGCGATGGCCGAGCATCGGGTTGAATTCATGCAGTTCGGCGGCGCGGCGCTTGAGCGCGTCAACACCGACGCCCGCAGCCTTGGCCACTTCCTCGAACTCCGCTTCGCCATGCGGCAGGAATTCATGCAGCGGCGGATCGAGCAGGCGGATGGTGACGGGCAGACCCGCCATCACCATGAAGATCTGCGCGAAGTCGTCCCGTTGCTCAGGGAGCAGCTTGTCGAGCGCGGCGCGGCGGCCCTTTTCCGTGTCGGCGAGGATCATCTCACGGACGGCGGTGATGCGGGCGGCGTCGAAGAACATATGTTCGGTGCGGCAGAGGCCGACGCCTTCCGCGCCGAAGTCGCGCGCGGTCTGGCAGTCGAGCGGGGTTTCGGCATTGGCGCGCACCTTCAGGCGGCGAACCTTGTCGGCCCAGCCCATCAGCACGCCGAAGTCGCCCGCCAGTTCGGGCTGAACGGTCGGAACTTCGCCCGCCATCACCTCGCCGGTAGACCCGTCGATGGTGAGGATGTCGCCTTCCTTCAGCTCGCGGCCTTCGATACGCAGCGTCTTGGCGGCGTTGTCGATCGACAGGCTACCAGCGCCGGATACGCAGGGACGGCCCATGCCACGCGCAACCACGGCCGCGTGTGACGTCATGCCGCCGCGCGCGGTCAGGATGCCCTTGGCCGCGTGCATGCCGTGAATGTCCTCTGGCGAGGTTTCGACGCGGACGAGGATGACGGAATCGCCAAGCTCATTGCGGCGCTCGGCGGTGTCGGCGTCGAACACGATGGCGCCCGATGCGGCACCCGGGCTGGCGGGGAGGCCTTTGGTCAGCACGTCGCGGGGCGCCGCGGGATCGAGCGTCGGGTGGAGAAGCTGGTCGAGCGCAGCGGGATCGACGCGAGCGACGGCTTCTTCTTCGCTGATCAGGCCCTCGGTCGCCATATCGACCGCGATCTTGAGCGCAGCCTTGGCGGTGCGCTTGCCCGAACGGGTCTGGAGCATCCAGAGCTTGCCCTGCTGGACGGTGAATTCGATATCCTGCATGTCGCGATAATGGGTTTCGAGGATCTGGAACACCCGCGCCAGTTCGGCATAGGTTTCCGGCATCGCCTCTTCCATCGACAGCGGCTTGGCCCCTGCCCGCTCGCGCGCTGCCAGCGTCAGATATTGCGGCGTGCGGATGCCCGCGACGACATCCTCACCCTGCGCGTTGATGAGATATTCGCCATAATAGGCGTTCTCGCCAGTGGCCGGATCGCGGGTAAAGGCGACGCCGGTAGCGGACGTGTCGCCCATGTTACCGAACACCATCGCCTGCACGTTGACGGCCGTGCCCCAGTCGTGGGGGATCGAGTTCAGGCGGCGATAGACCTTCGCACGGTCGGCCTGCCAGCTGCCGAAGACAGCGCTGATCGCGCCCCACAGCTGGTCGTTCACATCCTGCGGGAAGGGCTTGTTCCAAAGCTTTGAAACGAGGCTCTTATATTCGGCAACAAGCGCCTTCCAATCGTCGGCGGTCATTTCCGTATCGAGCGTATAGCCCTGATCTTCCTTGGCGATCTCAAGGGCTTCCTCGAACGCGCCGTGATCGAGTTCCAGCACCACGTCGGAATACATCTGGATGAAACGGCGATAGCTGTCCCAGGCGAACCGCTCGTCACCGGACGCAATAGCGAGGCCGAGAACGGTTTCGTCGTTGAGGCCGAGGTTGAGGACGGTGTCCATCATGCCCGGCATGGAGATGCGCGCGCCGGACCGGACGGAGACGAGCAGCGGATCGGCCGCGTCGCCGAACTTTTTGCCCGTCACACCTTCGATATGGGCGATGCCGTTGGCGACTTCCGCCTTCAGGCTTTCCGGGAACACGCCGCCATCCTGATAATAGCGGGTGCACATTTCGGTCGTGATGGTGAAGCCCGGGGGCACGGGGAGGCCGATGGCGGCCATGCCGTCCAGATTGGCGCCCTTGCCGCCGAGGAGGTTCTTGTCACCCTTGCCGCCATCATCGACGCCGCCGCCGAAACGATAGACATAACGCGTCGCGGTCGTGCTCATGCTGGCCTCTTCCATTTTCAACATAGTCCGGCGCTCCCTGCACTGATTGCCGTGTATTTGTGCGTTGCAGCAACATTTCTACAACAGTCGGGGCGACGAACGCACCCGCTTTTACGATGATACTGGGCCTTGTGTATTTTTTCCGGACGATTCACGCCCGGTTCTTACCTATTACCCTGCAATTTTCGAGAAATCAGCGACGGCGTGAACCGCATCCCGCACCCGCGCGAGCAACGCGAGGCGCGCGAGGCGCTTGTCCGGATCGCTATCGTTTACAGTCACCTTATCGAAGAAGGCGTCGATCGGCGCGCGCAGGCTGGCGAGCGCGCCCATGGCGCCTTCGAAATCCTCGGCCTGCACGGCGGCGCTTGCGCGCGGTTCGGCGGCGTCGAGGGCGGCAATGAGTTCGGCTTCTGCGGGCTCGGGGGTGTAGGGCAAGGGCGCTGCGCCAGCGACTGCCAGGGTCTCAGTCTCACTCGCACCGCCTGAGATGCCAGCTTTCGCTGGCATGACGGATTGGGTGGGCGCTTCCTTCTTCAGGATGTTGGCGGCGCGCTTGTATCCGGCGAGCAGGTTCGTGCCATCATCGGTCGCGACGAAGGATTGGAGTGCCTTCACGCGGGCGAGCAGGCGGACGAGGTCGTCCTCGCCGCCGAGCGCAAATACGGCGTCGATCAGGTCGTGGCGGACGCCTGCTTCTTTTTGCTGGACCTTGAGGCGGTCGGCGAAGAAGTCCTGCAATGCATTCAACGTGGTCACTTCATCCACGCATGTTTGCGGTGACCAGTCCAGCCCGTCTCCGAACTTCTGCTTTTCGGCATCGGTGAAGGGCTTACGTCCCCAAATCCAACGCTCGCCTTCTCTAACTGGGCAAAGCACATCGAGGCTGCGAATTGCCGCAGCCACGAAGCTAAAGCGCAGCTGTGAGGTATCTGTCAGCGCTTGCACCGCCAGCATAGCTCGACGAAGAGCGAACGGGTCTTTCGATCCGGTCGGCAACATCTGTGCGGCAAAAAAGCTGACCAAGGTGTCCAACTTGTCCGCCAGCGACAATGCCACCGTCACCGGAGCAGTCGGCACCTCATCACCCTGCCCGACCGGCTTATAATGGTCGCGGATCGCATCAGCCACGGCGTTAGGCAGACCCTCGGCGCGGGCGTAGTAGCCGCCCATGATGCCTTGGAGTTCGGGGAATTCTCCGACCATTTCGGTGACGAGGTCGGCTTTGGCTAGGCGGGCGGCTTGTTCGGCGAGGTTTGCGAGTTCCTCGGGCGTGGGGGCTGCCCCACCCCCGGCCCCTCCCGCTGGCGGGAGGGGAGACTTTGCTGTGACGATGCCTTCTTCTACCAGCCAGCGGGCTAGTTTGGCTACGCGGTCCACCTTGTCGGCGACTGTGCCAAGCTTTTCGTGGAAGGTGATGCGTTTGAGCTTCCTGGCGTGATCTTCGAGGCTCGTCTTCCGGTCCTGTTCCCAGAAGAAACGGGCGTCAGACAGGCGCGCGGCGAGGACCTTGCGGTTGCCTGCGATGATCGCTTCGCCGCCATCCTTCGCCTCGATATTCGCGGTGCAGATGAAGGCCGGAGCAAGCTTGCCCGCACCGTCACGCAGAACAAAATATTTCTGGTTAATCCGTAGGGTTAGCTGGATGACCTCAGGCGGAACATCAAGGAACGCGGGGTCAAAATCGCCGAGCAGCGGGACCGGCCATTCCGTCAAACCGGCATTTTCCGCGACGAGGCCCTTGTCCTCGATAACCGTATAGCCACTTGCGGCGGCAGCTTCGTTCGCCTTTGCCGCGATGATCGACTGACGTTCCTGATGGCTGACGATCACATGGCAGGCGCGCAGTTTCTCGACATAGTCGTGCGCGCCGCCGATTGTGATTTCACCGGGATGGTGGAAGCGATGGCCGAGCGTGGCGTAGCCGCTGCGGATGCCTTCGATTTCGATATCGACCAGATCTTCGCCGAGGATGGCGACGATGCCTTGCAATGGGCGAACCCAGCGGAGGCTTTCCGTCGTCTGCGAAGCGGTGCCCCAGCGCATGGACTTGGGCCAGGGGAAGGCGCGGACGACGGCGGGCACGGCTTGCGCCAGCACTTCCGCCGTGGCGCGGCCAGGCTTATTGACGGTGGCGAACCAGACGCCGTCGCGGTCTTCCAGTTGGTCCTGGGTCAGGCCTGTCTTGCGGAGGAAGCCTTCGAGCGCCTGCGCGGGAGCGCTGGTGCGGGGGCCTTTGAATTCCTCACTGACAGCAGTGGTTTCCAGCGGCAGGTTCCGCGCGATCAGGGCCAAACGACGGGGTGTGACGAAGCTGTCGACGGCTTCCGGCTTAAGGCCAGCCTTTGCCAGTTCCTCGGTGAAGAGGCGGGCGAGGTCTTCCGATGCCTTCAGTTGCATGCGAGCGGGGATTTCTTCGCAGCGGAGTTCAAGGAGGAAATCGGTCATGCGATTTTCCCCTCGAGGCTCGGGCACGAGATCCCAGCTTCCGCTGGGATGACGGAATTGGACAATTTCATCATGCGGCCCACCCGTTCACTTCCATCCACTTTTCGCACGAGCCCTTGGCGAGGTCTCGGACACGGCCGATGTAGCTGGCGCGCTCCTGTACGGAGATGACGCCGCGGGCCTGAAGCAGGTTGAAGACATGGCTTGCCTTGATCGCCTGGTCATAGGCGGCCAGAGGCACTCCGGCTTCCAGCGATGCCTTGCATTCGGCCTCGGCGTCCTTGAACCAGCGGAAAAGCTTTTCGGTGTCGGCGATCTCGAAATTCCATTTCGACATCTGCTGTTCGTTTGCGAGGAATACGTCGCCATAGGTGACGCCCGCGTCGTTGAACTTCAGGTCATAGACGCTATCGACGCCCTGAATATACATGGCGAGGCGTTCGAGGCCGTAGGTGAGTTCGCCAGCGACCGGCTTACAGTCGAAGCCGCCCATCTGCTGAAAATAGGTGAACTGGGTGACTTCCATGCCGTCGCACCAGACTTCCCAGCCAAGGCCCCAGGCGCCCAGCGTCGGGCTTTCCCAGTCATCCTCCACGAAGCGGATGTCGTGGATCAGGGGATCGATGCCGATCTCAACCAGCGAGCCCAGATACAGCTCCTGAAGGTTCGCCGGGGACGGCTTCATGATCACCTGATATTGGTAATAATGCTGGAGCCGATTGGGGTTTTCGCCATAGCGGCCATCGGTCGGGCGGCGGCTGG
>JAEZCS010000082.1 GCA_023433445.1 Pseudomonadota bacterium
GACTGACGATCCGAGCCCGAAGATCTGATGAATAGGACTTCCCCATGATCCACCTCCAACAACGGTGAATCATATTCCTCAACCTTTGGGAATCCCCAGATTCCTATTTCAGGCTCGATGCTCTAGCTCGCTGCGACCTTGTCCCAGTGACAGGCGGAAAGCCAAATTACTTTGCGACGCTCCAGCGCATGTGGATTTGAAGTCAATTTGATTATCGGCGGTTTAGTGTTGCGAATGGTTCTGACTATCATTAACGGAGCCCATAATCAGATGCAGTAACAGGGGGCAGTTCAATGGGTCTGTGGAGATCGGGTGCGAGCCGGCAGGCAATGGCGATCGGCGTAGCGCTGTGGTGCGCGCCAGCCATGGCGGAAGAGGCCGACGACGGCGGCCGAGTCATCGACGGCATCGTCGTTACGGGAACGAAGGCCGACACGCTCGATATCGGCGGCTCGGTTCAGCGGCTCGACACCGCCGATCTGGAAACCTTCTCCTACAATGACGTGAACCGCATCCTGAGGCAGGTGCCAGGCGTCTATATTCAGGAAGAGGACGGGTTCGGCCTGCGCCCCAATATCGGCATTCGCGGCTCGGGCACAGATCGCAGTTCACGCGTTGCCGTCATGGAGGACGGCATCCTGATCGCACCGGCGCCTTATTCGGCGCCTGCGGCTTACTATTTCCCGCGCATGGCGCGCATAGCGGGCGTCGAGGTCGCCAAAGGGCCGGCAGCGATCAAATATGGCCCGATGACCGTCGGCGGCGCACTCAACCTCTTCTCGACGCCGATCCCGGACGTCGATGCGGGAACGCTTGCCGGCAAGGCGGAACTGCTTGCGGGTAATCATGACAGCCAGCGCGCGCACGGCTGGGTCGGCGGATGGGCGCCGCTTGGCGGGGGGATCGAGATCGGCGCGCTCGCCGAAGGGCTCTACGAGCATTCGGGCGGCTTCAAGAAGATCGGCATCGGCGGTGATACGGGCTTCGAGATCACCGACTGGACGGTGAAGCTGGGCCTGCGCTCGACCGACGGACGGCACGCGCTTGAGTTCAAATATCAGAACTACGACGAAACCAGCAACGAGACCTATCTGGGACTCACCCTCTCTGACTTCGCGGCTTCACCCAACCGGCGCTACAATGGCAGCCAGGTCGATGCGATGAACGCCAGGCACAAGACCTACCAACTCAGCCATCGCTTCGAAATTTCGCCCAATGTTAGCCTGACGACGGTCGCCTATCGCACTGATACGGCGCGCGCATAGTACAAGCTCAACGATGTGCGCGACACGGCCAATACCGGCTGGGTGTCGCTCAGCAGCGTGCTCGAAAATCCCGGCGCCAATCCCTTGCAGATGGCCGACCTGATCGGCGCCGACGGCTTCACCGGCCGCGCGGGCGCGCTGCGCGTGCGCAACAACAACCGCGTCTATCAGACGACGGGCATCCAGAGCGTGCTGACGACGGGCTTCAACACGGGCGGGATCACGCATACGCTCGAAGTCTCCGCCCGCTATCATGAGGATGAGGAAGACCGGTTCCAGCAGGACGACCGCTATCAGATGGTGAATGGCCGAATGGTGCTGACCACGGCGGGCGCACCAGGAAGCCAGGACAATCGTATCGGCGATGCCAAGGCCTGGGCCTTCTTCATCCGCGACACGATCGAAGCGGGACCGCTGACGCTCGTGCCGGGTCTGCGCTATGAAACGATCGACCTCAGGCAAACCCGCTGGGCGACGACCGATCCCGATCGATCGGGGCCGACCACCGTCGCGAAGTCCCGTATCGACGTCTTCATTCCCGGCGTGTCGGCGACTTGGCGCGTGGCCGACGCGGTCCGTATCATAGCTGGCGCGCATCGCGGCTTTGCCAGCCCAGCGCCGGGATCGACCGTCGATCCCGAGACCTCCTGGAACTATGAGGCGGGCATCAAGCTTGGCACCAATGGCTGGCGTGCCGATATCATCGGCTTCTTCAACGACTATTCGAACCTGGTCGGCACCTGCACAGCATCGACCGGCGGCGACTGCAACATCGGCGACCAGTTCGCGGGCGGCAAGATCGACGTGAAGGGCATCGAACTCAGCGCTGGGCGTACGCTCGGCAGCATCGCCACGGACGGCTTCGAAGTGCCAGTGTCGTTCGCCTACACTTATACCGACGCGAAGTTCAAAACGAACTTCGTCAGCGGCTATGAGCCCTGGGGCGCGGTCACCGCTGGTGACCGGCTGCCCTACATCCCCACCCATCAGATGACGGTGAATGCCGGGGTGACGACCAAGGTCGCGCGATTGAACGCAGCGCTCAACTGGGTCGGCAAGGCCCGCGCCACTGCGGGGCAGGGGCCGATCGTCGCGTCGGATAGAATTGACGATCGCATACTCGTCGATCTGTCAGCCGAGATCGACCTGCATCGCAATGTGTCGCTGTTCGGCAGCGTGCAGAACCTGTTCGACGTCACTTACAACGCCGGCTTCTCCCCAGCGGGCGTACGGCCCGGCGCGCCGCGCCTCGCGCTGGGCGGCATTCGCGCCCGGTTCTGATGCCAATTGCTTGGGGGTGGAAGGCTGCTGCTGCACTTTGCCGGATCCGGCGAAGTGCAGCGCGCTAGGATAGCGATCCTCGAAAAAAGGTGCGGCGGCTGTCACAAGCCGCTGCGCGGTTCAGGCACGGCTGAGAGGCATTGCGGCCAGCTCAAGCCGAGGAAGCTGCGCAGGATGCGGGATCGTGACATCTGCGGGCACAACCGGCTCAACCTCAGTCACACGACCGCGCATTCCGTGATTGGCGGCCCAAATGGCAGCCTGAGTGCGGTTCTTCACGCGGAGCTTGCGCAGTACCGCCTTCACATGAACCTTCACCGTCGCCTCGCTGATCTCCATCCTCTTGGAAATGACCTTGTTCGGACATCCCATGATGAGCCAGCGCAGGATTTCCAGCTCACGATCGGAGAGGCTTGCAGCATCTACCGGCCGTTCCACCTCCAGCGCATCTGTCAGCGTCGGCCGAGACTGCAATTCGTCAGCAAGTTGCGGCGGCAGGACTCGCTCACCCATCGCAACGAGATTCAGTGTCGCGACCAGGCGGTCGCAGCTGATTTCCTTGATGATGTAGCCCATCGCGCCCAAGCGAAAGGCCTTGAGCATGGTCTGGAAGTCAAACCGATCCGATAATATGACGAGATAGGCACAAGGGAATTTCCGCTGAAGAACAGCGACACTGTCCGGGTCCAGCTCTTCGGTACCATTGTCAATCAGAAGCAAGGAAGGCCCCGCATCTTCTTCCGGCACCTCCACCTTCTGAAGTGCAGCGGCAATATTTTGATATTGATTGACCCGGAAGTCACGCTCAGTGAGGATCCGACTCAAACCTTCTCTTACGATTGCATTACCGCACAACAGACGCACATTGACTGGGTAAGCCATTGGGTAATCCCCTCATGATCCCTTTCACTTTCGTTAGCAGGCCCCAAACGAAGCGTGAAAAACCAGTGATCAAATGCCTGCAGTGCAACCCTTTCTTTTCGTTTCAACAAGTTATGACTAGCATATTTTCGACGCTAGAGTCCTGAAATGCCGTTTGGAAATTTCGGGTTAGTGCCACACATAGCTAACCAATTGTTAAGACAATATATTCCGTTTTTAACCATTGGAATTATGCCCTAGGCGCAGTGCCCACTATAATACTTTGGGCTTACTGCGGAGAACATGGTCCCAGCATATGTCGAAGCGATGAGGGTTGCGAGTCTCTATTTGTTAACTTCAAAATTTAACCAGCTTTCCAAGCAAGTCCAACGGCTTATCCCGCACGAGTGCGACAATAGGCCGCGCCGTCACAAGGTCAGCTCGCTGAGACTCGAGAGAGTAAGGAATTTCAGGCAGTGGTTGCACGAGCTCTGACATGCATCAGGGCTTCTAAACTTGGGAAAAGTCCGTGCTGGGCTCTTAGCTGCCGTTAGGGCCGCCCCCGGTGTTGCTGCCCCCGCCGCCGCCCATGCCACCGGCGCCAACCGCACCGATATTGCCGAAGATTTCGTCGAACAGACTGCGATGCCGGCCCAAGGTCGGCGTCTTGTCGCCGGAAGGCGAAATCCTGGCCACCTGTTCAAGACCCTTGCGGTCTACTGCAATGACGTTGCCTGCGGGATCAAAGCGGACATGCAGCACCGTCTGCGCCACCGGCTTGGGATTGGAAAAAGCCAGCGCCCGCATATCGCGCGACACATAATACCAGTCCTCATCGCCAAATTGTGCGGTGAAGCTGGGACGGCCCAGCGTCCCTTCCACCGAAGCCCGGTTGTCGATGCCAGGTTGGATCGAATCGACCAGCAGCTTGTCGACCTGATACCCCTGATGGGTGCGGATGCGCGAACAAGCCGAGGTTCCGAGCACGAGCGCGCCAAGACCGACGGCAAGCAACAGATGTCGGCTAAACTGACGCATGAACTTCTCCTGCCGGGGCGAAGCCCCGGAAAACGCAAATACCAAAGCCGCCATTGCATCGCGCGGCCCGCCGATCAATATGGAAATGCGCGCCCCCCGGCAAGGGGGCCTCCGCTCAGTTCAGCCAGGAAACCGTTTCGACATGCCAAAGCTTTTCCAGCGCCTGTTTGCGCGCTCCGATCCCAAGGACGCGATGCAACCGCTTTATCAAGCCATCGTCCGGGAAGGCCGCAAGCCGCACTGGTATATGGGAGGCCAAGTGCCCGACACGATGGATGGCCGGTTCGACATGATTGTCGCTATATTGGCCCAGGTGCTCATACGGCTTGAAGCACTCGGCGCTACCCAGGAAAGCGTCTGGCTTACCGAATTGTTTGTCGACGACATGGACGGTCAGTTGCGGCAGGAAGGCGTGGGCGACGTCGTGGTAGGCAAACATATCGGCCGGATGGTGAGCGCGCTCGGAGGACGACTGTCAGCCTATAAGGCGGCGCTTGTGGGTGACGCGGACCTGCGGGAGGCATTGGAGCGTAACCTGTACCGTGGCTTGGCGCCTGCTACGGACGCCGTGACGCATGTCGAAGCCCGCCTGAGGTCGCGTTGGGCAAGCCTTTCCGCCTTACCGCTCGATGCCTTGATGGCAGGAGATATTGGATGAACGATCCTGCGCCTGAATTTTCCCGCCCCGTTCGTGCCGATCAGCTCGCCCGGTATGCACAGGGCGTCACCATCGCCGCGGATGCTGAAGAGCGTGCCGCATTGGCCCGTCGTTTCAAGCTGACGTCGTTGGATCTACTTGAAGCCGATTATGCGTTGAGCGAGCAGGACGGCAGCATCGAAGCGCGCGGCCGGGTGCGGGCGAAACTGGCTCAGCCCTGCGTCGCGACGGGTGTGCCCGTGCCCGAATCCATCGATACCGACTTCCTGCTGCGCTTCGTGCCCGAAGGTGCCGGCGCTGAAGATGCAGAGGAATTGGAGATCGATTCGGAAGATTGCGACACCATCGGCTATGATGGGCAGATGATCGACATGGGGGAAGCGGTTGCCGAAACGATGGCGCTGGCGATGACGCCCTATCCTCGATCACCGGACGCCGATGCTTACCTGCGGGACGCGGGGGTGTTGTCGGAAGAACAGGCAAGTCCATTTGCCGTGCTTCAGTCGCTTAAAGACACCAAGTCCTGACGGATCAATCCAGGCGCGTTTTGTTCTCATCCTGGCTGTGGCATAAGCCTCCTTCATGGACGCCCGGCCGCGCAAGATCATTCATGTCGACATGGACGCTTTTTACGCGTCGGTCGAACAGCGGGACGATCCAGGCTTGCGCGGAAAACCCATCGCCGTAGGCGGTGGAGGGCCCAGGGGAGTCGTGGCGACGGCCAGCTATGAAGCGCGGGTCTTTGGCGTGAAGTCCGCAATGCCGGGTGCGCGAGCACGGCGGCTCTGTCCGGACCTGCTGTTCGTCAAACCCCGCTTTGACGTGTACCGCGCCGTTTCCACCCACGTGCGAGAAATTTTCGCTCGCTTCACCGATGTCATTCAGCCGCTGTCGCTCGACGAAGCCTATCTTGATGTGACTGAAAACAAGCCAGGATTGGCATCTGCGACGGCCATCGCGCAGGAAATCCGGCGCATGATCCGGGACGAAACCGGCCTCACCGCTTCGGCGGGCGTCTCGTACAACAAGTTGATCGCCAAGCTCGCGTCGGACCAGAACAAGCCGGACGGTATTTGCGTCGTACGCCCGGACGAAGGAGCGCGCTTCATGGCGCAGATGCCAGTCCGGCGGATCCATGGTGTGGGACCGGTCACAGCGCGGCGGATGCAAGCTTTGGGGATCGAAACCGGGGCTGACCTTTTGGCCCATGACCTTGGTTTCCTGCAGCAACATTTCGGAAGCGCGGCCCCCTTTTACTATAGAGCCGCGCGAGGAGAAGATGATCGGCCCGTCCACGAACGGCAGGAACGGAAATCAGTCAGCGTCGAAGATACTTTCTTCGATGACCTCATCACGCAGGATGCTCTCGTCGCGGAAATCGATCGCATCGCGCAAAGCCTTTGGGCGCGCATCGAGAAGAGCGGCGCCTACGGCCGCACCGTGGTGCTCAAGATCAAATTCGCCGATTTTCGGATCATCACGCGATCGAAGAGCCTCAGTGCGCCGGTTCGCTCGCCAGTCCTGCTCGCGGAAACGGCGCGCGCCCTGCTGATCGCTCAACTGCCGTTACGAATGGGTGCGCGGCTGTTGGGCCTTGGCGTCCATAATCTCGACCCCGAAGAGCCGGTCGAAGGACGTCAGCAGCTGAGCTTCCTGCTGTGAAAACCGTTTAGAAGGGCAGCCAATTGCGCTTTTCCGTGAATTTCATGTAACCGGCATTGACCCCTAGCCGATAACCCACGCCCAAACGGATGGGGATCAACACAACGCTACCCCAGCGGAGATAGCTCGCCGTAAAGCCGCCCACGAGGTACGCCGTGCCTTCAGCGGCAGGAAACCGGTGGTAAAGGTCCTGCGTGTCGTAGAGATTATAGACCAGAACGAATGTATTGGCAGCGTTGCCGCCCACGTCGAAACCGATCGACGGGCCGGTCCAATAGACTTCCCGGCGACCTTCGACCTTGTGATTGAGCGTGCCTGATCCATAGCGCAGACCAACGACAAAGGCGCCCGACGCCTCCCTACCAGCGATATAGGCGTTGGGACGGCCCTGATCCTTCAGGATCTTTTCGATAATGCCAGCAAGCCCCTCAGCCCCCTTGCCGAAGACGCCTTCGGCAGCGCCGATGAGATCATCTTCCTGATAGGATTCGCTAGGGCTCAATGCGGCTGGCGGAGAGTTGGTGGTGACGGGAGCTCCCGTCGCGGTGCTATTAGTCGGTGCCGGAAAAGCCGGTGGTGCAGTGTTTGCTGGCGGAACGCTGCTGTCCACCCCCGGCTCGCTGGGGGTGCCATTCGCCTGCGGCACGGGCGCTAGATCGGCGTCAATTGCCGTGTTCGGATCAACCGTGCGCACCTGCGCTTCCGCAACGAGCGGACTGAAGGCCATCCCAGCAACGGCGAGCGTCAATGCGCCGCGCCGCGCCATGCGAGCCGACACTCGCCTTACCATCCAGATCATGCCCGCTACTCCCCGACTTTGCCGCTCTTCGACCATTTATCAGATTATCGGAAGGCAAGCTGAAACAACAATGAACGAACGGCGACTCGAGTCGATTCCGGGCTGGAACGAATCCTGCAGCGAAGTTTGTAAGAATTTCATGGCATAGCCCGTTGCCTTGCGGGAAAGCCGTCGTTATAGCGCTTCTCGCCTAGCCGCTGTCCCGCCCCAAGCGGGCGTTCGGGCCATGTTTGGAGACGTGGGTGAGTGGCTGAAACCAACGGTTTGCTAAACCGTCGTACTGGTAAATCCGGTACCGAGGGTTCGAATCCCTCCGTCTCCGCCATAATTTGGAAATTGGCTCGTCTTTTCAACGGGATGGCTGGGACCGCGCCGACGTCCCCACGCATTTGCCGACATTGCGATTTTGTTTAGGCCGCTGCGGATTGCGAGGATGCCTGGCGTCGAATCTCAGGCCCATGTTGTCAGCTGAAACTCCTGTCCGCCGCCATAGCGCCCGCTCCTCCTGAGGCAGACGCAGGGGTCATAGGCCGCCCGTGGTTGTGCCCCACCGGCAATGCGTGCTGGCTAATGAGCTGCTGGGTAAGCGTCTCCGTGATGCCGCTATGTGCGGGAACGGCGGTTACGCCGTAATCGCCGCATGCCAATGACCACACCGCTGATCGAAATGACAAGCCCCAAGGAAGACAGCAGCCACACGAGAATATGGCGCAACGGCGGCCATGCAAGCAGCCAAGGAAAGTCCAGGCTATGCAGCGCACTGAAAAGCCAGCGATAGCTGCGCCCGCCTGATCCCACCTGGCCCAGTAGCATACCGGTCGCAGGATCGACATGCAGCCACGTCTGGGCCGGATCATCGAACTTCAGCCGCAGGACGGGCAGCGGTCGGTTATCGTCCCGTAGATCGCCGGTCGAATACCAATAGCGATCAGGTTGGTCCAGCCGTTCAACCCCGACGAGGTTCGCACCCTGCATGGAGGCTCGCGCCATGGCGATGATGCTGGCACGCTCCATCACGACAGGCCGCGCGGTTGCGCCGTCGATCAGGCGTGGTCCATCCACGTCCCAGAGCGTGATAACCGGCTGCCCGCCCAACCAGCCGAAACGGACCTCTCGCGCGCCCGCGCCAACCTGCGCCAGTGTGCGCATGTCCGTTGCTGTGAAACCAGGCTGCGCCCCGGCATAGAGGCGGGAGACATCCTCTTGCCCCTTATCGCGTAACCCGCCCCAGGGACTCATGGACAGCCATCCGCTGAATACCCATGTGATCAGGAACAGGCCGCCGATCATTCCCGCGATATGATGCCAGTGCATCCAGCCGCGATAGGGGCTGACCGATCCCGACTTGTAGCGCCGCCGCAACCTGACCCGTAGCAGGCCGATCCCCATGCCCGCCAGCGCGCCCAGCATTCCAATGCCGGACGTCCACAGCACCGTCTGGCGCCATGGCTCCTGAAACACGCGCAGTATTTCGAAATAGATCCAGTGGGGCACAGCGCCCAGCCAGTTCCAGAAGCGCTCCTGCCCGGTCGTATTCTGCACCACTTCCCCAGTCCGCTGGCTGATATAGGTTTCGGACGCGGCAGGATCGTCCGTGCGCACCCGCCAGAAAGGGGACATCGCCTTATAGGCACGGGTGACGACCCATTGGTCGCGCTCGACCGGATCGACCGACACCACCGCCGCCCCGGTCAGCATCGAAGCGATCACCCCGGCCTTGGTGGCATCAACCGCGCGGATTTCCACACCCGTCCGGGCTGACACCGCATGCCGCCCATCCGGCATGACGATGTGATAGACCGGCTCTCCACCCGTCATGCCCAACCGCATTTCGGCTGGAGTCTCCACCTCGCCCAGGCCCGACAATGCCCGGTCCGGTCCCACATGCACCTGTTGCCAGTCGATCGGGGTCGCCGTCGCCACACGCTCCGCCGCGCGGAAAGAAGGAAAGGACACATAGAGCATCACCAGCCCGGAAAAGAACCAGATGGCAAAGAGCAGGCACAGCCCTATGCCGGTCCAGCGATGAAAAACGTAAAGCCACCGCTTTGTCGCCTTCCAAAGTGCAGCGGCGGGGAGAGCCGATGGCCCCCGCCGCGCCACG
>JAEZCS010000120.1 GCA_023433445.1 Pseudomonadota bacterium
GCGACGCCGGAAGGCAAGCGGCAGCTCCAGGGCCGGATCAAGGGCGTTATCAACGATGTTTTGAAGCAAAAGACGGGCTATGGCGGCATCGATAACGTTTATTTTACCAATTTCGTTATTCAATAGGGCTGCCTGAAAGGTTGGGAAGTCCCCCGACCCGCTAGGGCAGGGGACTATGATGAACGACGTTCAGACCTACGCCTTCGGGCGTGGGGAATCGCAGACACCACAGCTGCTGTCCGGGCTCGACCGGCTGGGCGAAAAGCTCGGCCGGCGTTTGCGCGCCTTGTTCGAGCCGATTTCGGGCGTGCGCCCGCATGTCGCCATGCTGGACGCGCGCGTGCTGGATTTCGGCCAATGGTCGGCTGAGGTGCCCACCTTTTCCAGCATAGGGGTCTATCGCGTCGCGCCGCTCAAGGGGCAGATGCTGCTGCGCATGGACGCGGCCATGATCTCGACGCTGGTGGATTGTTTCTACGGCGGCCTCGGCAATCGTCCGTTGCCCGCGCGCGGCGAGTTCACGCCGACCGAAGACCGGCTGATCAGCCGCATTTCCGAAGGCCTGATCGCTCGGCTCGTGGAAAGCTGGGCCGATATCCTGCCGCTCGACATCGGTCTTATCGTCCGCGAGGCCGGGATCGGATTTGCGTCCGCCGCGCAGCCCGGCGAACAGATGGTGCTGCAACGCTTCATGCTCAGCATTTCGCGCGATGAGGAGTGGCCGATCGACCTGCTCTTCCCACTGTCGTCGCTGCGCGCCGTGGAGCCGCTCATGGGGACGAAGGCTCCGCTTGATGAGGAGCATGTCGACCCGGTGTGGCAGGCGCGTATCGCCAACCGCATGCGTGACATCCGCCTGCCTGCCCGCACCGTGCTGGCGCGCCCCAATCTTTCGCTCGCCGATCTCATGCAGTTGAAGTCCGGTGACATCATTCCAGTCAATATCAGCCGCAGCCTGCCACTGATCGTGGGCGACCGCATCGTCGCCCATGGATCGATCGGCGAGCAGGACGGCCGCGCCGCATTCCAGATCGAAAAGCTATCACAGGGACCTGAACAATGAGCGACATGACAGAAGCGCCGCGGATCGACGGCTTTGCCGACAATGGGTTGAGCCGGATGGTCAGCAATCCCCAGTTCCGCCTGCTGGCCGACATTCCCGTCCGCATGTCGGTGGAGGTCGGCTCCACTTCGTTGCGCCTGGCGGAAGTCATGGACCTGGCGGAAGGCAGCATCGTGGAACTGGACCGCCAGGCCGACGACCTGCTCGATATCATGGTCAACGGCGCGCTGATCGCGAAGGGTGAGGTGGTGACGGTAAATGGCCGCTACGGCATCCGCATCGTCGATATCGCCGCTGCCGAAAGCCGCCTTGCCGGGGTCGAACGGCGCGGTTGATCGCGCCCACATTCTTTTTCCCTTGCTGCGCGCCGATCTTTCTGATTCGGAAGGGCGGTTAACCATGATAGCGGACCGGCCCTCATGTTCTGGTATTTCGTCAAACTGCTGATCCTCCTGCCGCTGGTCGGCGGCATGGCCTTCGGCGCGCTGTGGCTTTGGCGCAAATATCAACCCGGCATGATTGCGGGGCAGGACGGCCGATCCTTGAAGATGCTTGAAGCGCTGCCGCTCGGCACTTCCGGCAAACTCGCGGTCGTTGAGTTCGAGGGCAAGAAAATCCTGCTGTCCGTCACGCGGGGCCGGATCGAAAAGATTGCGGAAGGCGACCCCTATCGTGCGCGCTAAGGCGCTGCTGATCGGCGGACTTGCGCTGACGGCTGGCCTGTTGCTGGCCGAACCCGCGCTGGCGCAGGCAGCCGCGCAGGCCGCACCCGCAGCGGCGGCCGACAATGGCCGTGCGCTGACCCGCGCGATGGGCGCGATTTCGGGCGACGGTCGTCCGCTGTCCCTGTCGCTCCAGATCCTTGTCCTGATGAGCCTGCTGTCGGTCCTGCCGTCGCTTGTGCTCATGATGACCAGCTTCACTCGCATCATCATCGTCCTGTCGATCCTGCGCCAGGCACTGGGATTGCAGCAGACGCCGCCCAATCAGGTGCTGGTGGGCCTCTCGCTCTTCCTGTCCCTGTTCGTGATGCGGCCCGCGATCGACCAGATCAACGCGCAGGCATTCGACCCCTATGGCAAGGGGCAGATCAGCATCGAGGAAGCGGTGGGCCGGTCGGGCAAGGTGCTGCACGGCTTCATGGCGAAGCAGACGCGCGAGACGGACCTGAAGCTCTTCGCCAATCTCGCCGAAGCGCCTGCGTTCCGCTCGCCTGCTGACATTCCCTTCTCGATCCTGCTGCCTGCGTTCGTCACATCGGAGTTGAAGACGGCGTTTCAGATCGGTTTCATGATCTTTCTGCCCTTCCTCATCATCGACCTTGTCGTCGCCTCGACGCTGATGGCGCTGGGCATGATGATGTTGTCGCCGACCATCATCTCCATGCCGTTCAAGCTGCTGCTGTTCGTGCTGGTGGACGGCTGGGCGCTGACCATGGGGTCGCTGGCGGGGTCGTTTGCGACGTGAACGGCGTCGGTCTCCAAAGGGAGGTGAGGGGGTAGGCGGATGGAAAATGCCGACTTCTTCCTGGGCCTTGCCCAACAGGCGCTCTGGATCACCGCGCTCGCTGCCGCGCCCATCCTGATCCCCGCCCTGATCGCTGGCGTCCTTATCGGCATGGTGCAGGCCGCCACCTCGGTGAACGAACAGACGCTGAGCTTCATCCCCAAGATCATCGTGGTGGGCGGGATGCTGGTGCTGTTCGGCGGGTCGATCCTTGTCCTCATCGCGGACTTCACGCGCGAGATATTCGAACGCATCCCGGACCTGCTGCAATGATCGCGCCGGGCTTCGCGAATGTGGAGGCGCAGCTCTGGATCTGGCTGATCGCCATGATCCGTCCCGGCGCAGCCTTCATCGCGGCGCCCGTCTTTGGCGCGCCCGCCGTGCCGCTGCCATTGCGCTTCATCCTGTCGCTTGCCCTTGGGCTCGCCGCGCTCAACAGCGTCACCATCCAATTGCCACAGGACGGCATCGCCAGTTTCGCGGGCGTGATGCTGGTCATGGGTGAGGTATTGGCCGGGCTCGCCATGGGGTTCGCGGTGCAGATCGGCTATGCCGCCGCTTTCGTCGCGGGCGAGGCGATCGGCAACACCATGGGTCTGAACTTCGCCGCAATGGTCGATCCTTCGTCCGGCCAGGCGACACAGGCGGTGGGCACCTTCCTGTCGATCCTCGCTACCTTCCTGCTGCTCGGCATGGACGGCCATCTGATGCTCGCCAGCTTCGTGGTGCAAAGCTACAAGGCGCTGCCACCCGGCGATGCGATGCTCAGCAATGATGCGGTGTGGCATCTGATCCAGTTCGGCGGATCGCTGCTCGGCGCGGGGGTCACCATCGCGCTGCCGGTTGGCTTCGCGCTTGTGCTGGTGCAGATCATCATGGGTATGCTCGCCCGCAGCGCGCCATCGCTCAATCTGTTCGCGGTCGGCATGCCGGTCGCTGTCATGGCGGGCCTCATCCTGCTCGCCATCGCCGCGCCGGTGATGGGCGAGGGGCTGACCGCCGCGCTCAAGGCCGGGCTTGAGCAAGCCCAGTCGATCGCGGAAGGGCGCTGACATGGCCGGGGACAATGGCGGCGGCGAAAAGACAGAAAAGCCGACACAAAAGAAGTTGCAGGACGCCGCCAAGAAGGGCGACATTCTCCAGTCCAAGGAGCTGGCGACCGCGCTGGTGGTGATGGCCGGGATTGGCTGGATCGCGGTGGCGGGCCCCTCCGTGATCGAATCCCTCTCGCACATGCTGATCGAAGCGCTGCGCTTCCGGCGCGAGGATATTACCGACTTCGCGCCAGCCGCGCGGGGTATGAGCCTGCTCACCGGCATCGCCCTGCCAGTCGGCGGCATATTGTTGGCGACGACGCTCGCGGCGATCGCTGGCCCCGCCATTCTCGGCTCGTTCGGCTTTCGCCCCGGCGCCTTCGCGCCCAAGGCGTCGAAGCTCAATCCGGCAGCAGGCCTCAAGCGCATCTTCGGCATTCAGGGCCTCATCGAATTGATGAAGTCGATCGCCAAGGTCGCGTTGCTCGGCTCCATCGGCGTCTGGCTGATCTGGGATCGGCTGACCGCCATCATCGGCCTGGGTTCATCGGGCCTGGCTCCAGCCATGTCGGAGCTGGGCAACATCTTCATCCTGACTTGCCTCGTCATGGCTGGCGGCCTGTTCCTGATCGCGGGCATCGACGTGCCTGCCCAGATCATGCAGCGGTCCAAGCGGCTCGCCATGAGCAAGCAGGACATCAAGGATGAGCACAAGGAGAGCGAAGGCTCGCCAGAGCTCAAGGGCCATATCCGCCGCCGCCAGTTCGAAGTGCTGAGCGGATCGACGCGCAAGGCGGTGGCCGAAGCCAGCGTGATCATCACCAACCCGACCCATTTCGCCGTCGCCCTACGCTACAAGCCGGGTCAGGACGCCGCGCCGGTCGTCGTTGCAAAGGGCTGCGACGCGATTGCCGCCGCCATTCGCGAGCTTGCCGACCAGAATGGCGTCACCGTCCTCCAATATCCCGATCTTGCCCGCGCCATCTATTTCACCTCCCGCGCCGGGCAGATCGTCAATGAAGGGCTGTACATGGCAGTCGCGACCGTCCTCGCCTTCGTTTTCCGCGTGGAAAACCGGATGGCGAGCGAGATGGACCGGCCATTCATCAGCGTGCCCGACGACCTGCGCTTCGACGCGGAGGGACGGAAGCTTTGAGAAAAATTCTCACGGTGAACTAAATCTTAGGCATTGCTGGCCGTAATATATTTATGGGGACGCATTAGGATGGTGCGTCATGAACGACTATGTTTCGCGGAGCGACTTAACGCAGGTTGATCGGGTGGCGGCCCGAGCGCCTTCGGCCGTCCTCCCGGTCCAACCCGTAGCCGCCCGACAGGGCAGGGGTACGCAAGCAGGCCAGCCGCAGGACGGCGGGCCAAACCCAAGCCTCTCCGAAGACGATCTCGCCAGCGCGGCCGAATATGCCAAGGTGCGTGCGCGTGTGGCCGATATCCTGGCCAATTTGCGATCGGCCTCCGCCACGGCGACCGTGGAAGCGGCGGAAGCGGAAATCCAGACGCTGCTGCCTGCTCCCATGATCCTCGTGCCACTGCCGCCCGCCTCAAAGGAGGCCATCGAAAGCGCGGTGAAGCTTGGCGAGCGCATTGCGGAACAGGCAAGCTACGCGCTGGCCGCCCAATCCCATCTGAAGCGCGGCACGGTGGATCAGCTGCTTTCGACCGATCAATGAAGGGAAGATCGCCAGGCGCGGTCTTTCCTCTTCCCATGAAAATCATTCCTAAAGGTCTTCGTCCTAGAGCCGTTCTCATCCTCGAAAGGACGGACGATGACTTCGGTAACCAGCAGCATCACAACGGCGCTTGGCGCAGGGTCGGGTATCGACACCAAAGCGCTGGTCGACAGCCTTGTGAGCGCGACGCGTGATCCCAAGCAGAAGGCCATCGCGAGCCGCCAGACGACCAACAATGCCAAGATTTCGGCGCTCGCATCGGCCTCCAGCTCGCTCAACACATTTGCGGACGCATTGAACAGCCTGCTCGCTGGCACTGGTTTTGCGGGCTCGCCTGCGTCCAATGACCCCAGCATTGCGGGTGTCAGCCTGCTGCCCGGCGGTGTTCCCAAGCTGCCTGCGCAGCTTCAGGTTCAACAACTTGCCGCTGCGCAGACGATTGCCTCTGCTCCCGTGTCTGGCGCGACCGCATCATCGGTACTGGGTGCGGGCAGCTTCTCGCTCCAAGTGGGCGACGGCGACCCCATCTCCATCACGCTGGGCGCCAATGCGACTTATGCGGACCTTGCTGCTGCGATCAACGCAGCCGGGACCAGCGTCAGCGCGAGCGTCATCACCGACAATCAAGGCACGCGGCTGGTCATGAAGGGCGCGACGGGTGCCGCGAACAGCTTCACCTTCGCAAATACATCCGATCCCGCGAATGCGGCACTGGACGCCTTCACCTGGAACGGCACCACCGGCGGCATGACGCAACAGGTTCAGGCACAGGATTCGATCATCTTCATCGACGGGGTGGAGCAGCACTACAGCGCCAACACGATCGATACCGCCATCGCCAATCTGCGCATCGACCTTAACAAGGCCGCGCCGGGCACCAGCGTGACGCTCGCCACCACGCAGCCGACGACGTCGATGCGCGACTTGATGGTCGAATTTGTCGATGCCTACAACACGCTGATGAAGGCGCTGAACACCGCAACGGCGACGGGCGCTAATTCGGCAAGCGCGGGCGTGCTGAACGGCGAAGCGGCGATTCGTGACATGAAGCGGCAGCTGTCGCAGATGACATCGGCGGTCCTTGCGCCCAGTGGCGCCTACAGGACGCTGTCGTCGATAGGCGTCGCCACCAATCGCGATGGTACGCTCAAGCTCGACACAGCCGCGCTGGACAAGGCGCTGGCGGAGGATGCGGCGGGCATCACGCAGATGCTGAACCCTACCGTCAAGTCGGCCACGACACCGGGTCTCGCGGGATTGATGGACGGCATACGCGACAAGATACAGCAGAAGGACGGGCCGCTCGCCACTGCCAAGGCGCGATATGACAAGCTGAACCAGGATCTCGCCAAGCAGCTGGAAAAACTGAATGACCAGATGACGGACTATCAGGCGCAGCTTTCAAAGGTCTATTCCAAGATGGACGAGCGGCTGTCCGCCATCAAGGCGACGCAAAGCTATCTTCAGCAGCAGATCGCCATGTGGACCAAGAGCGATAATTGATAACAGGGGTCAGATAAGATGTTCTATTCTCAGCAGGGCTATGCAGGCAATCGCGCGGTGCGCGGCTATGCAGCGGTTCATTCGGGCAGCCGGATCGAAGGTGCGACGCCCCATGCTCTCGTCAAGGTGCTGTTTGACGAGTTGCTGATCGCGCTGGAAGCCACCGCGCTTGCCGAGCGCAACAACGACCGCCTCAAGGTTTCGGACAAGCAGGCGCGTGCCATGTCGATCCTGATCGCGCTTGAATCCAGCCTTGACTTCGACAAGGGCGGCGACATCGCCACGGGCCTGGCGCAGATCTATCGCGAAGCGCGCCGCCTGCTGCTGCTCAGCGCCAAGGAACGTTCGCCCGACCATGCCGAGCAGGCGCGCGACATCATCGCGGAAATCGCCGACGCCTGGAACCAGATCGGCTAACCGCGGCTTCACGGCGGCACTTGCACCACCTGAGCGCCGCGAGTATAGGCGGTGCTCGCAAAGGGCGGCCCGGCGGGGGCCGCCTTTTTGCGTTTTGAGACTTTTCATCAGCCCAGCTAAAAGGGAGGGCCACCATGTCGATTACGCCGCTCATGCCCGTTTACCCCCGGTGCGATGTCCGCCCGGTGCGAGGCGAGGGCTGCTATCTGATCGGCGAGCGTGGCGAACGCTATCTGGACTTCGCCAGCGGTATCGCGGTGAATCTCCTCGGCCATGGCCATCCAAAGCTGGTGAAGGCGATCGCGGATCAGGCCGCGACGCTGATGCACACGTCCAACCTCTACGGCATGCCGCTCGGGGAAAAGTTCGCGCAGCGGCTGGTCGATTCGACCTTCGCCGACACGGTCTTCTTCACCAACTCGGGCGCGGAAGCGGTCGAATGCGCGATCAAGACCGCGCGCCGCTACCATTATGCCAATGGCGAGCCGCACCGGCACAAGATCATCAGCTTCGACAATGCCTTCCACGGCCGAACGCTGGGGACCATCTCGGCAACCAGCCAGCCCAAGATGCGCGACGGCTTCGAACCGCTGCTGCCCGGCTTCACCGTGGTCCCGTTCAACGATTTGGAAGCGGCCGCCGCTGCCGTCGATGACAACACCGCCGGTTTCCTCGTCGAGACCGTGCAGGGCGAAGGCGGCGTCACGCCCGCGACCCAGGCGTTCCTCCTTGGGCTGCGCAAGCTGTGCGACGACAAGGGCATGCTGCTCATCCTGGACGAAGTGCAGTGCGGCTATGCCCGCACCGGTACCTTCTTCGCCCATGAGCAATATGGTCTGAAGCCGGACATCATGGCTGTGGCCAAGGGTATCGGCGCGGGCTTCCCGCTGGGCGCCTGCCTCGCGACCGAGGAAGCGGCCAAGGGCATGGTCTTCGGCACGCATGGCTCCACCTATGGCGGCAATCCGCTCGCCATGGCGGTCGGCCTTGCGGTGCTGGACGAAGTGCTGGGCGAGGGATTCCTCGATCATGTGAACAGCATCGGCGCGCGCCTGCGCTCGGCGCTGGAGCAGCTCATCCCCAATCACGACATGTTCGAGGATGTTCGCGGCCTTGGCCTGATGCTCGGCGTGAAGCTCAAGGACAGTGCCGACGCCCGCGATTTCGTGGCGCACTTGCGCGACAAGCATGGCCTGCTGGTGGTGTCGGCGGGACAGAATGTCGTCCGCATCCTGCCGCCGCTGGTGATTGGCGAGGATCATGTCGCCGAATGCATCGAAAAGCTGTCTGCCGGCGCCCGCAGCTTCGCGGAGGCCGCAGCCGCCTGACATTGAATAGCCCCCTCCGTTCGCTTCGGGTGACGTCGGGAAGCCTTTTGCGCGTCTCGAAACAGGCTCGAAGCGAACGGATGCTGGGAAAGTGAGGCCATTATGACCAGACATTTCCTGAACCTCTCCGACGCGGGCGCAGACGCGCTCGCCGCCATGATCGTGGACGCTATCGACCGCAAGGCTGCGCGCAAGGGCTTGCCAAAGGGTCAGGCAGACGCCGACGCGCCGCTCGCCGGACATACGCTGGCGATGATTTTCGAAAAGAACAGCACCCGCACCCGCGTCAGCTTCGACATGGCGATCCGTCAGCTCGGCGGCACTTCGCTCATCCTCGACGGCGCGACCAGCCAGCTCGGCCGTGGCGAAACCGTGGCCGATACGGCGCGCGTGCTCAGTCGCATGTGCGACATGATCATGATCCGCACCAATGATCATGCCAAGATCGAGGAGATGACGCGGCACGCCACCGTCCCCGTCATCAACGGCCTCACTGACCTGTCGCATCCCTGCCAGATCATGGCGGACCTGCTGACGCTGGTCGAACATGGCGTCGCCTTGCCGGGCAGCCAATGGGCATGGCTTGGTGACGGCAACAATGTCCTGCATTCGATCATCGAAGCGGCGGGCCTCTTCAAGTTCAACCTGCGCATCGCCGTTCCTGAAGGATATGAGCCCGACCACGCCTTCATCAGGCAAGCGCAAGACCTTGGCGCTGGCATCACGCTCACCCGTGACCCGGTCGAGGCCGTGGCGGGCGTGGATGCGGTCGTCACCGACACCTGGATTTCCATGGGGCAGGCGCATGCCGACGAGAAGCTCAAGGCCATGATGCCCTATCAGGTCACGCAAGAGCTGATGGCCAAGGCGAAGCCGGACGCCAAATTCCTGCACTGCCTTCCCGCGCATCGCGGCGAAGAAGTGGTGCCGGAAGTGATCGACGGTCCGCAGTCGCTGATATGGGACGAAGCTGAAAACCGCATCCATGCGCAGAAGTCCGTCCTGCTCTGGGCAGCGGGCCGCCTTGGTTGAGTTTGCTGGACCTGTTCCTATCTAGCAGCGAACCGGTCGGGCGCTGACGCTCGGTCATCGCCTATAAGCCCGCCTTTTGGCGCGGGACGAACGGAGCTTGTCTTGAATTCATCCGCCGATATCGATCAGGCCCTGGGCTTTACCATTCCGTCGCGTCATGCGCGCGGCCGCATCCTGCGCCTTGGCCCGGTGCTGGACGATGTGCTCGCCGCCCATGCCTACCCGCCGCCGGTTGAACGGCTGCTCGCCTCGGCGCTCGTCCTTGCCGGCCTGCTTGGTTCTACGCTCAAGGATGCGGGCGGGCAGCTCACATTGCAGGCGCATAACCAACAGGGCGTCGTCAGCTTGCTCGTCGCAGATTACAAAGGCGGCGAAGTGCGCGGCTATGCCAAGTTCGATGCCGATCGGCTGGCGGAGCTTGGCCCGGACCCCACGCTCTTTGGCCTGTTCGGCAAGGGCTTCCTTGCCATCACCTTCGACCAGGCGGTCACGGGTGAGCGCTATCAGGGCATCGTGCCGCTCGACGGCGATTCGCTGGCGGATGCGGCGGAACATTATTTCTTCCAGTCCGAACAGATCCCCAGCATCGTGCGCATCGCCACGCGCCATGATGCGGGCGAAGGGTGTCTCGCCGCAGGTATGCTGCTTCAGCATCTGCCCGAAGGTGAGGTGGGTCGCGAGCGTCTGCATACCCGCCACGATCATCCTGAATGGGAACATGTCAGGGCGCTGGCCGTCACCCTTGGCGATGAGGAACTGACTGACGATGCGCTGCCGCTGACCGATATCGTCTGGCGGCTGTTTCACGAGGAAGATGTCGTCCGCGTCACAGAGCCGGTCCCCTTGAGCAAGGGCTGCCGCTGTGACCTTGCGCATATCCGCAGCGTGATCGGGCGGTTCCCGGCGGAAGAACGGGCGCATATGGCCGATGACCAAGGGGTTATCGGTGTGGACTGCGCCTTCTGCTCGCGCCTCTTTCCGGTTTCACTGGACAGTTTCGCGCAAGGTTGACACGCTTCCGTTACGATTTCGGGGAAGGTTGATGCTCCAGCCGGGGCTGACGCCATCAAAAGGCCGTTTTTGCGTGCATAAAAGGTCATGCCGCCACGGTCGGCGAGCCCCTTATTTCCGGAGTCCGCGATGAACTACGCTGACTATCGAATGACGTCAGGTCTGCGAGCCTTTGGAGCGGCGACCGCGCTGTTGATCGCGGCTTTGCCGGGTGCATCACAGGCGCTTGCCCAAGCGCCGCTTCTCGGGCTTGAACCTGGGGAATGGGAATTGCGTGACCGAACGGAGGAGAGCGGCAAGGGTGACGTCAGCCGGATCTGCCTTACCGACATTCGTCAGCTCATCCAGCTCCGCCACGGGCGCAACAGCTGCAAACGGTTGACGGTTGAAGAGGCCGCCAAACGGCTCGTGGTAAGCTATGAGTGCGGCGGGGCCGGCACCGGCCGCACGGACCTG
>JAEZCS010000194.1 GCA_023433445.1 Pseudomonadota bacterium
TCACGCATCAGGACAGCCTGGGCAACAAGGGTCGTACGGAAGCAGGCGACGTTCAAGTGATGAGCGCAGGCACTGGCATCCGTCATTCGGAGTATAATCTGGAAGACCAGACCACCACGTTGTTCCAGATTTGGATTATCCCCAAGGCACAAGGTGATGCCCCGAGCTGGGGCGCGAAGCCCTTTCCCAAGGATGACCGATCGGGAAAGCTGGTGGTGCTCGCCAGCGGTTATGCAGAGGATCAGGAAGCACTGCGCATCCGTGCCGACGCCCGCTTGCTGGGCGGTACGATAAAGGCAGGTACCAGCGTCACCTACGAGAGTGCCGAGGCACGTCACTTGTACCTTGTTCCTGCAACGGGGCGCATCGAAATCGATGGCCAGACGTTCGAAGCCCGCGACGGAGCCGCCATTCTCGGCGGACAACCCATCACCATTACCGCGATCGAGGACAGCGAGATCGTGTTGGTGGACAGCGAATAGGCTCCACTGCGGAGCTGGCGGCCGACCGCTTGCCCCCCTTGGGTGCAGCGGGCAGCCGAACCCTTATAGAAACCTTTTTCCATTCAATGCATTAACAAGATCGGAGGCTCTTCATGGCGAAGCTATTGGTTCTCTACTACTCATCCTACGGCCACATCGAAACGATGGCGAAGGCCGTGGCAGAAGGAGCGTCCGCAGCCGGCGCCCAGGTCGATATCAAGCGCGTGCCGGAAACGGCTCCGCTGGAGGTCGCGAAGAATGCAGGCTTCAAGCTCGATCAGGATGCTCCGATCGCGACCATCGCCGAACTGGCCGACTATGACGCCATCATCATCGGCACCGGCACGCGCTTTGGCCGTATGTCGAGCCAGATGGCGGCGTTCCTGGATCAAGCCGGTGGCCTTTGGGCGCGAGGTGCGCTGAACGGCAAGGTGGGCGGCGCGTTCACCTCCACCGCAAGCCAGCATGGCGGGCAAGAGACGACGCTATTTTCGATCATCACGAACCTGCTGCACTTCGGCATGGTAATCGTAGGACTGGACTACGGCCACACCGGCCAGATGGGTGTCGACAAGGTTCGCGGCGGCGCACCCTACGGCGCGACGACCCTCGCGGATAGCGACGGTAGCCGCCAGCCCGACGAGGATGAGCTGGAAGGTGCCCGCTATCAGGGCAGGCGGATCGCGGAAACGGCGATCAAGCTGCATGGCTAGATTTTGGCTGCACTCCCCCTCTCGGTGCAGTGGTTGAGCCTTGGGTCGCAAGGCGCAACGATGGGACCGATGCACGGATAAGTGCACCGGTCTCTTTTTTCTCAGAGGAAGAGGCGGCGGGCGACAGGGGTGGCGCGCAACAGATAATAGACGGCGACCGGCAGCAGCAATGCGTTCAGCAGGAGCCAAGATTCGTCTAGATGTGGGGAAAGATAGTGGATCACCGCGACATGCAGATACATGATGACGAGTGACGCCCTACCCACCCCTGCCAACCACCCACCATAGGACGCGACATGGACGGAAACACGAAAGATCAGCAGCGACGTTGCGAGCCCCGAAGCCAGCGAGAGTATGGGCAAGCCATAATCGGCCGCCTTCATGTTAAGTGTTGGAAGCAGTCCTGACAATCCTGCCAGCCCGATTGCACCTAATGGCAACCACGCCCAATGCTTCCATCGCACCATCTGCCAAGCGGCGCCCGCCCACAGCACCACGAACGCCATCGGAACGGTGAGCAATCCCAGCACGGAAACTTGCGTCATCTCTCCTACCAGATAGGCGAAAAGGGTAACGGGAATGATCGTGATCAACCATCGGCGATCCAATGGATCAGGCCAATGGGAAAGCAATGCGTTGAAAAGGATGCGCGCAGCCATCAGACAAGGCACGAACCAGAATATGGTGTAAGGCCCTCGCAGCCATGATCCGCCAAGCAGTATCGGCATCATATCCTCTGGCCATTGGTTGAAGATGGGACGTTGCCCCTTCAATGGCTCGATGATCTGATCCGCGATGATCAATAGTGCTAGAAACGCAGCATAGGGACGCATCTGCGACGCCAGTTGCCGTAGCGCAAAGCTGCCGGGCGGCTGCGGACGCGACAGCAGGCCAGACAGCAGGAAAAACAGCGGCATGTGAAAGCTATAGAGCGCGTCCCGGAGAGGTCCCTTGGTCCATACATGTCCTGCGACGACCGCGATGATGCCGATGCCGCGCGCGACATCTATCCATTCGAGCCGACCGCCTCCTTGGACATGCCCCCGCCGTGCGGACTTTTGCTGGACGTTGCGCCCTCTGTTCTCCATGGCTTCGACGCCCTATAGGACACGGCGCGCGCGTCAATCTTTCCAACTGCTCCGGGAATCACTCCTTGTCCCTACTGCATGACAGAGTCCTCTTCATCGATGGTGAAGCCATCATCCTCGACAAGCCTGCCGGACTGCCGGTTGATGCGCCGCGTGACGGCTCGCTCAGCCTGGAGAACCATCTGTCATCCCTGACATTCGGCTTTCAGCGCTGGCCGCTGCCAGTGCACAGGCTGGATCGGGACACGAGCGGTTGCCTGTTGCTTGCGCGCAATCCCAAGGCGCACAAGCGCTATGCCGCCGAGTTTGAGGCGGGCACCGTCAGCAAGCGCTATGTCGCCGTGCTGGACGGGGTGCCGGAGCCCGATAGCGGCATCATCGAGCTTTCGCTGAAGAAGGTGAGCAGTGCCGCCAAAGGATGGCGCATGATCGCGGCAAAGGATGGCAAGTCGGCTGTGACCGAGTGGCACAAGTTGGCCGTCAATGATGGACGCGCGCTGATCATTTTCACGCCCCGCACCGGCCGGACTCATCAGATACGTTCGCATGCCCTGCATGGCCTCGGCTTGGGGATCGCGGGGGACCCGGTATATGGCAGGGGCGAGGGACCGATGCTGCTGCACAGTCGTTTCCTCAGCATCCCACGCGGCACCAAAGCCCCAGCGGAGGCGACCGCCCCCCTGCCCTCTACCTTTGCGGCTGCGGGATTTGGGCCGGAGTATCTGGACGATGCCGGACTTTGACATTCCCGAAGAAGCGCTGGAAGAACGGTTCATCACCGCTGGCGGTCCCGGCGGGCAGAATGTCAACAAGGTCGCCACGGCCGTTCAGCTGCGGGTCCATCTCTTCCGGCTGGGACTGCCGGTACATGCATATCGGAAAATGAAGGAACTGGCGGGATCACGCCTGACCTCCGGCGGGGAGATCGTCATCCAGGCGTCCCGTTTCCGCACGCAGGAGGCCAATCGCCAAGACGCCCGGGAACGGCTGGCCGAGATGATTGCGCAAGCTTACAAGCGGGATGCCCGGCGGATCGCCACGAAGCCGGGCAAGGCTGCCAAAGCGCGCCGTGTCGATGCCAAGAAGGCGCGCAGCTCAGTGAAACAGGGCCGCGGCAAAGTGCGGCTGGATTGAGGACTTTGGATGTTTGACGTTAAAGCCCCGGCTGATGGCGACAAGGCGACGCTCTACGCGGATCTGCTCTACGCGGCGGAGGCAGTGACGAACGGTGAGCACGACGCCATCGCCAATATGGCCAATGTCGCTGCGCTGATCTGGCAATTTCTCCCGGACCTCAACTGGTCTGGCTTCTATCGCATGGTGGAGGGCGAGTTGGTGCTTGGGCCTTTCCAAGGCAAGCCCGCCTGCATCCGCATACCCCTTGGCCGGGGCGTCTGCGGCACCGCAGCCGCTTCTGGAGAGACGCAACTTGTCGAGGATGTCCATGCGTTCCCGGGGCACATCGCGTGTGACGCGGCGAGTGCGTCCGAAATCGTGGTGCCAGTGCTGGTAAATGGCTGTGTCGTCGCGGTGCTTGATCTGGACAGCCCCACCGCCGCACGTTTCGATGCTGCCGATCGCGAAGGACTTGAGCTGCTTATCGAGCGGATCGGCAGCCGCCTCGCCTGAAGGCTGCTTCGTTTCGGGACAGGCCTGACACTCCAGCCGCGTGGATCGGCAGGGATCATCATGCTAAACCGACCGTTAACATCGCGGCCGCACATGGGGCAGCCTTTGAGTAACGGGGAGTTTTGCATGCGGATCTGGAGCATCATGCTGGCAGGCACCGGCCTTGCTATCGGTCTTGCCACACCGGCCATGGCGGCGGGCGCCGGCGCAGCGCTTCCGATGATGGGCAAGAGCTTTTCCAGCGCGCGCCCCGTTCATGCCGGGACGCCTCGCGGCACGGTCGTTCATCGCTGGGGTCCGCGCGTTCAGGGGCGTTGGTTCGCTGGTTGGTACGCGCCGGGTGGTTGGGGCGCCTACAGAAGGCCGGTGGTCGGCTATGTCCTGCCATCCTATTGGACTCGGCCCGCCTACCGCATCGGCAATTATGGCAGCTATGGCCTTCCCGCGCCCGTCGCCGGACATGGATGGTCCCGCTATTATGATGATGCAGTGATGGTCGATGATCAGGGACGCGTGCGCGACTATCGCAGCGACGTCGATTGGGATGCCCGTGATGATGATCGTGGGCGACCTGGCCTCCCCTATGATGACGACGTTACCGCACATGACGGGCCTCCCCTGCCGCCTCATGAATATGAGGGGCGCTGGAAAGGAACGTGGCGCGATGAGCATGGCCGCACCGTGAGCGGCGAGTATGAAGGCCGCTTCGAGGGAGTCGCTCGGAGCAATTACGGCGTCGACTATGACGTTCCCCCTTATTCCGCACCGCCTGCGGTGGTTCACCGCAGCGGTCCCGGTTCACCCATCGTGACGACGACGCAAGCTCCCAGCTACATCGCTGGCGGCTATTATTATCCCGGCGCGACAACCACCACTATCGTAATTGATCCTCGCTAACGGAAACATGCCTTCATGGCGGCCAGTGCAACCACAGCCTAAGCCAGCTGTTTAGACTGCCAGCAAGCGAACGCTGCTGGGAGGCGAGGCACGATTCGTCATCTGTCGGTTGGGACCAGTAAGGTCGAACGCGCACGGGCCTTTCATGACCGCTGACGGCGCTGTCCAGCTATCGCACCGTGCGCGATCACCCGCACTCGCTGGACTATGGCGTTAAGACTCCAGCGAATGGGGAATGGGAATCGTTCGGGGAAGGTATCAACGCTCGTAGCGGATAGATCCCTACAAGCGCGGCGAAGGCTCGGGCGAACCCCTACTTTCGGAAAATTCCGGCCAGTTCGATCGGGAGCGGCGGTTCGTCGCGAGGCAGAACGCCCCGGATAGCTTGGTCCTGCTCCAGAGGATCGAAACGGACCCAGCCATTGCGGCTCAACTTTTCCAGCGGACGATAGCGGACCTTATATTGCATCCGCTGTGAACCTTCGACCCAGTAGCCCAGATAGACATAGGGCAGGCCGGCTTTCGCAGCGCGCAAAATGTGGTCCATAATGATGAAATTGCCGAGACCTTTGCGATGCTCCAGCTCCGTATCAAAGAAGCTGTAGATCATCGACAGGCCATCGCCCTGCCGATCGGTGAGGCATGCGCCGATCAGCTTGCCGGGGCGGCCATTCTTGCCGGGTTCGCGATATTCGACCACATGGCTTTCGACTGGGGTCTGTTCGACCATGTCAGCGAAATCCATCTCGTCCATCTCGGTCATCCCACCGCCAGGGTGGCGCGCCTTGAGATAGCGCTGGAGCAGTTCGAACTGTTCCTCGGTCGACCAGGGCTTGCAGGCCGTCACAATCAAGTCGCTGTTGCGGCGGATAAGCTTGCGCTGTGTTGCGTTGGGCACAAACTCCCCCGCCACCACGCGAACCGAAACGCAGGCGGAGCAGTCGGCACAGCTTGGTCGATATGCGACATTCTGACTACGCCGGAAACCGATGCGACCAAGGGCGTCATTCAACTCCGACGCACTGTCGCCGTTCAGTTCAGTGAAAACCTTACGCTCGCTCCGGCCCGGCAAATATGGGCACGGGCTGGGGTTCGTCACGAAAAAGCGCGGGAAACGAAATGGTGCGCTCACGCCACGGTCTCCGTCAAAACGCTGCGCCAAACTTGAGTCATGGACAGACTATGACGCCCGCAGCCGTCTGTGAAAAGGTTATTTACCACGAAAAATGCGCTGCCTTGGACGAAGGCGCAAATCAGGCGACCTCGATCGGTGCGACCTCATATCCAGCGGCGCGAAGCGCCGTGATCAGACGATCGAGATGCGCTCCATCGCGTGTCTCACACTCGACATCCAGACTGAGGCCCTTTGCCGGAAGATTGGTGAAGATTCGCTGGTGCGACAGCTCCAGGATGTTGACGGCCTCCTGATCGAAGATGCGCGCGACATGGAACAGCGCGCCGGGACGATCCTGCAGAATGATGCGCAGTCGCGCCAGGCGGCCCGAGCGCGCAAGGTCGCGCAGCAACACATTCGCCAGGAGGCGCGTGTCGATATTACCGCCAGTGAGGACCAGGCCGACGTTACGGCCCGCGAACAGTTCCTTATGCATCAGCAGCGCGGCGAGGCCAGCCGCCCCCGCGCCCTCAACCACGGTCTTTTCGATCTGGAGCAACAGGCTCAGCGCTTCCTCCAGATGGCGTTCATCGACGAGAAGCACATCATCCGCCAGACGCTCCACGAACCGGCGCGTCAGCTCGCCGGGCTCCTTTACGGCAATGCCTTCCGCAAGCGTATCGCCATCGCAGGCAAGCTTCGCCTGCTTGATGTGGCTGTACATGGATGGATAGAGTTCGGCCTGCACGCCATAGATGCGGATATCAGGCTTCATCGCCTTGGCCGCCGTGGCCATCCCGGAAAACAGGCCGCCACCACCGATCGGGATGACCAGCGTGTCGATTTCCGGTGCATCCTCCAGCATCTCAAGCGCGACAGTGCCCTGCCCGGCCATGATGTCCGGTTCATCGAAGGGATGGACGAAGGTCAGCCCATGTTCCTTGGCCAGTTGGCGCGCGTAGGCGCTGGCATCGTCGAACTTCTCGCCATGCAGCACCACTGTCGCGCCATGCCCTTGCGTCTGCGTCACCTTCACGGTTGGCGTAGTCACCGGCATGACGATCGTAACGGGCACGCCCAGGCGGCGGCCATGATAGGCAAGCCCCTGCGCATGATTGCCAGCAGATGCGGCGATCACGCCCTTTTCCTTGGCGGTAGCATCCAGTTGAAGCAGGCGATTGAGCGCGCCACGCTCCTTATAGGCGGCGGTAAACTGAAGATTTTCGAACTTCAGGTACACCTTGCAGCCCAGCATATTGGACAAGGTCTGGCTGATCAGCGTTGGGGTGTGCACGACCGCGCCCGAAATCCGTACGCGCGCTGCCAATATGTCATCGACAGTTACGGGCAGCGGCATCGCGCTTTCGATCTTGCTCAACGTATTCATGTGCTCGCCCCTAGCGGAAATTTACCTCGGAAGGAACTGGCCCTTGGCGAAATCTCGCCCTATGGCAAAAGCCTACGCGGGTAACTGTACGAGGCACATGGCTAATATCGCGTTTATCGGGCTGGGCGTCATGGGTGGCCCCGTCGCCGGGCATCTGGCAAAGGCTGGGCACCAGCTGACCGTCTACAACCGGTCGATCGGCAAGGCGAAAAAATGGGTCGAGGCCTATGGCGGCGCTGTAGCAGTCAGCCCGGCCAAGGCTGCGGAAGAGGCCGAGATCGTGATTAGCTGCGTAGGGAACGACGATGACCTGTCGCAAGTGACCCTCGGCAAGGATGGCGCCTTTCGGTCGATGAAGCCAGGCAGCCTTTTCATAGACCACACCACCGTGTCTGCGCGGATCGCACGGCAGCTGTTCGTAGAAGGTGAAAACCGCGGACTGCATTGCGTGGATGCTCCGGTTTCCGGAGGTCAGGCGGGCGCGGAAAATGGTCGCCTCTCGATCATGTGCGGCGGCACAGAGCCTGCTGTCGAAGCCGCCAGGATCGTCATGCAAAGCTATGCAGCGCGCATCGTGCATGTTGGTAGCGCAGGCGCAGGTCAGACAACCAAGATGGTGAACCAGATTTGCATAGCGGGCGTTCTGCAAGGGCTTTCCGAAGCGCTGCGCTTCGCCCAGGCTGCCGAACTGGATCTGGACAAGGTCTTCGAAGCTGTCTCGGGCGGTGCGGCGCAGAGTTGGCAGATGGAAAACCGTTGGAAGACGATGGCGCAGGACAGTTTCGATTTTGGCTTCGCGATTGATTGGATGCGCAAGGATCTTGGCCTAGCCCTTGATGAAGCGCGCGCCAATGGTGCGACCCTGCCGGTGACCGCACTGGTCGATCAATTTTATGCCGATGTGCAGGCCATGGGTGGCAGTCGCCAGGATACCAGCGCACTGGTCAGGCGGATCACCAAGGCATGAAGCTTGCCCTTTTGGTGGCTGCCGCCGCACTCGCCCTGCCGGTTCCCGCCGTCGCGTCCGGCGTCATCGACAATGTGAACGGCATCGCTGTCGATACCAACGGACGGACAGTGCGGTTTCGCGCGCTGCTGATCGATGATGAAGGCAAGGTAGAGAAGCTACTGCCAGGCCGCTATGAAGCACCGCCGCGCAAGAAGAAGCTTAAGAAAGGTGAGAGCTGGCCCAAAGGCCTCGACTTCCAATTGGACGGCGGCGGAAAGACGCTGATCCCCGGCCTCATCGATGCGCACGGCCATGTCATGGCACTGGGCTTGACGCAGGTAACGCTGGACCTTTCCGAGACACGATCACTGACAGAGGCGCAGGCCAGGATCAGGGAATATGTCGCCGCCAATCCGGGGCGGAAATGGATCATCGGACGGGGCTGGAGCGCTGAACGCTGGGGGCTCAATCGCGCTCCGACTTCGGCTGAGCTCGACGCAGCCGCGGCTGACGTGCCGGTCTGGCTTGAAAGCGCAGACGCTCAGGCAGGCTGGGCCAACTCCGCTGCGATGAGGGCTGCAACCATAGGCACCGGAAGCAAGGCGCCTCCCGGTGGCCGGATCGAGATGGCTGGAGGCAAGCCGTCCGGGGTGTTCGTGGGCAAGGCGATGGACATGATCCAGCGCGTGGTTCCCCCTCCCGCTCCCAAAGATCGGGACATCGCTCTGGAAAAGGCGCAACAATTGCTCCTTGCCAACGGCATCACCGGCATCGCCGACATGGGCACAACGATTGAAGATTGGCAGGCCTTTCGCCGTTCGGCTGATCGCGGCGCGCTACGCGTGCGGATCATTTCCTACGCGCAGGGCCTGGACAATATGGTACTCATCGCGGGACCTGAACCAACGCCATGGCTCTACGATGACCGGCTGCGCATGGCCGGGATTCTGCTGAATCTGGATGGATCGCTGGGGTCGCGCGGGGCGTGGCTAAAGGCCGATTACGCCGACGCGTCCGGGCAGCGTGGATATTCGCTCATCCCCTCCACGCAGATGCGGAACATGATGAGCCGTGCGGCGATGGATAATTTCCAGGTCGCCGTGGATGCCACCGGCGATGCTGCAAATAGCGAAGTGCTCGACGCAATCACGGAGCTTGCGGAGACCTACAAGGGCGACAGGCGCTGGCGCATCGAGCAGGCAGCGATCGTCGATCCCGTCGATCTGCCCCGCTTCGGGCAAAATGGCGTCATTGTGTCGATGCAACCCGCGCAACAAGCGGCTGATTGGCGCATCGCCGTGGCACGTCTGGGCGAGAACCGGCTGAGCGGCGGCTATGCGTGGAAGGCGATGCTCAACAGCCGGGCCCCGCTGGCATTTGGATCGGGCGCACCTGTTATCTCCAACAATCCGTTCGTCGGCATGGCAGCGGCCATGAGCCGCGAAGACGGGGCGGGCGAACCTGCCGGCGGATGGATGCCCCAACAGCGGGTGGACTTCGACGCCGCGCTGGACGGCTATACGCGGCAGGCAGCCTTTGCAGGCTTTGCCGAAAAGCGGTTCGGCAGCCTGAACCCCGGACAAAGGGCGGATTTCATCCTCATAGACCGGGACATTTCCGTCGCTCGTCCAAACGAGGTGCGGTCTACGCAGGTTCTCGAAACGTGGATTGGTGGCAAGCGGGTCTATATGAAGGGCGGCAAGCCCTAAAGGACGTCGCCCGACGCCTTCATCGCCTCATCTATCGTTCCGGCGAGCGGCGGCTGGACAGGCTTGTCGCAGCCCACCGCTTTCATATGGGCGCGCAGCGCGTCCATGCGCCCGAGATTCCAGCGGGCAAGCGGCACTCCCAGCGGGCGGAACTCGGCCCTGTCGAACAGTTCGACGACATATTGTTCGCAAAGCCCGTCCACCTGCTCCAGCGTCAGCATACCGAGGTTCATGACCATCGGTCGTCCGGGCACACCTTCACGGCCGCGCACAAGGTCTGTGACATAAAGGCCGCCGCGCGGGTCCACCAAGACAACGTCAGCCTGCGATGCGTCGATCATGCGATGGCTGGCGGCATAGGGCGCAACAAACACATGGGTACGCCAAACAAGGAAAGCGCTCATGAGGAGCGTGATCCCCACACCCAGATATAGCGGCCGCATCGCCACTGGCCGAAAGCGGGCCCATCCAAGGCCCGCCAGCAGGCAAAACGGCCCGATGAAGCCGTGAGCATAGCGAAATCCCCACCCATAGCCCTGCGCCAGCGCCAGCGCGCAACCGGCAAAGCAGCCAAGCGCCAGCGGCAATGCGATCTCCTCGCCCCGGATCGCCCTGCGCCACTTCATCGCCGTCACGCCCAGCGCGGCGAGCGGCACCATCAATATATTGTTCCAAGCGGCAAAGCGGCTGAGATTGACTAGGGGCTGCCAGCGATCCCCTAAACGCTCGAACAGGCTGCCGACCTTGTCCGCCACTCCTGCGGACGGTCGGACATCTGCTGCTGGCCCGAGCAGTTGGACGAGGAAACCCGGCCACAGCTTTGCCCAGACAATGACGATGGCGATCAGGACCAGGATGTGAAAGACGGCCACGGCCCAGCGGCGCGACAGGAGCATCCACAAGATGAAGGGCGCGATGAAGATTGGCGGAAAATGCCACTGATGCAGCCCGGCGGCGAGCAACGCGACCGCCCCAGCGCTAACATGCCCCAAAATGCCGCCGCGCAGGACCAGCGCCAGCCAGACCATGTTAAGCGCGAAATGGCCGGTCATGGCATAGGGGGTCATTGCCGTGACCCACAGCTGCGTGGACGACAGTCCCAACAGCATCGTAACCCAAACGGCGTCGTTCCGCGTTGGAAAGAGATGGAGCGCCACGCGCCACAGGGCGAAAAGGCCCGCAATCACCAACGCGGGACCGGCAAGGTTAGGATCGCCCATCTGCCAGAACAACGCCTGGATCGCGCTGTTCACAGGCAGATAGGCCGCGGTCCAATAATCGGCGGCTCCAAAGGGGGAGAAAAATTCCGGCATGATCGCACGGCGATATGGCTCCCACTCGGCAGGGATCGGCCGGGCAAGCAAGCCTTCGCGCATATAGGCAGCGGCGAAGCGAGCCACTTCCTCATCGCGCGAGATCGCATAATTTTGGAACAGCCAATAATGACCCGCCCAGGCGATGAGGCCGAAAAGCACTATCAGCGGCACGATCACGCGTGCACGTGGCTTGGGTAGGCGAAAGCCCGCCCCCTCCGCAAAAGGCGCGGCCACCGCCAGCAGGACAAGACCGCCCAGCAGCGCCGGAAAGTCTTGGTCCAGAAACAGGATGACGGCCAGGCTGACACCCTGCCGATATGTCACATGCCACAGGAATGTCGCGCCTACCCATAAGGTCAGGCCGATCGCCCCCGCCAGAAAAAGGCGTCGAGCATCAACAGATCGGGCCGGCGGCGCGTACATCAGCTTCCCTGTGGCAGCAGCGCCCGGTTGACGAAAATGCCATCCATCTCGACGAGCAAGGGGAAATGCCCCTTGTTGTTCGCAAAGAAGGCGGACGGCATGAGGCCTTTCTCACCCAACCAGTCGATCATCGCTCGATAGCCAGTCCCTCCCTCGTAGATGGGACGCACGCCGAGTTCTGTTTGCACTCCGGCCATGCTGGCGAGGATGTCACCTGCGCCTTCGCACACCGACAGGTCATGGCCTTGAGTATCCATCTTCAGAAAAGGGCGCAAAAAGCCATGCTTCGCCTGAAGCTCTGCGAAAAGCCCATCAATCCGCCTGCACTGCATCTCGACAGTACGCGTTACGCGATTGCGATCCGCAAATATGGCATCCTGCTCATCCGACGGCATTTTGAGTGAGCTGAACTGATCGGCTGCCATGATGTTGAAGCTGGCTGTCCCGTCGAAGTCGGACAAAGCCAGGTTGAAGACATGCCATTTGCGATCGGATGCCGCCCGGCGCGACAGTTCTGCGAAAATCTCGGGATTGGGTTCGAAAGACAGGATCGTGCCGGAAAAGCTCGCGTCCTTGCGCAACATGGTCGCATATTGCCCTCGATTGGCGCCAACATCGAACACGCAATCGATCGCGAAGGCGGAAAGAAACCGGCGGAGCGCCTGGATTTCAGGATATTGGTGCACCCGCCCCGCAATGGCGAGGCGCACAGCCAGCGCGCGATCTGCCAGTTCGCGGAAATATCGACTCATGCGCGCGTGGCCAAAACTGAGCGGTAGATGCCGATCGTTGCCAAGGCCATGTCCTTCCAACTGCCCATAGTCTCCCCATAGGCGCGTGCCGCCGCGCCAGCCGTCTGCCTGATGGCGGCGCTTTGGAGAAGCCGCAAGAGGGCTTGAGCAAGATCGGCCGGATTTCCGGCCCTTGTGCAGATTGCGGCGGCTTGAGGCAGGGCCCCGAACATGCCCACGTCGGATGTCACCATCGCCTTGCCATGATGCAGGGCGGAAAGGAACGCGCCGCTGGAATCGATGTGGCGATAGGGGAAAATGATGGCATCCGCCTTCGCCATATGGGCGTCGAGCCTGGGCTCGGGGAGGAAGCCGAGATCGGCGGTCAACCGGTCGGCAAAGCCCGCCTTGCTCACGCTGTCCAGCAGTGGGGCGATGTCCATAAAGGGCTTGCCGGCGATGACCAGCTCGAAAACATGACCGGCTCGCCAGAGCGAGAGGCAAGCGTCGATCAATATATCCACGCCTTTATAAGGCCTGATCGTGCCGAAAAATAGCAAGCGCGGCATGGCGGGATCAGCGATGTCGGCCAGATCAGCCGCGCTCGCGGGCGCAAGGCGCATCGGTGGGTGCGGCGTGACATGGATGCGGGCCGAAGCAATACCCTGCTCTTCCAGCGCCTCGCGGGTCGTATCGCCATGCACAATCAGCGCATCGAACATGTCGAGCAAAGCACGATATCCCCTGCCCTGCACACCAGCATCCGCATGATAGGCATCCGCATTATGGACGGTGTGAACCAGTGCCACACGTCCCTTCAACCGGCGCAGGAGCAGGCGGTCAGCTGGCGCGAGCGGCAGCCATTGGAAATGGGCCGCATCCGCCGCCGTCAGGGCATTGACACGTCCAACAGCGCAATCAGCGCCATATTCAGCAGCCTTAAGCAGGCGGAAGGCCTTCCCTTCACCCAGCCTCTTGCGCAGTGCTTCGCTGCGCCGAAAATAGCGCGCCTCGTATCGATATGCTGTCGGCTTGATGGCGTCTGTCGGCCGCATCGGGCGTCCGAGCAGGGCCACATCCGCGCCTTGATCGGCCAAGGCTGCGCATAGACTGTCATCATATCGCCCTGTGAAGAGCGATGGATCGATCATCGCGACCTTCATCGCTTCGCCGCTTCACTCAGCAGGCGCCGCAGAGACAATGCGTGAAGTACGGCAACCAGCATCATCGTCAACGCGTAGATCGCCAGGAAGCCTCTGTCGAACCAGTCCCCGAATAGCATGGCCAGCGGCACGCTGAGCAGCGATCCCGCGAGGAAGGGCAGCGAGCTCTTCAACAGATGGGAAAAGCGCCCCAGCGCGGCCTGAACATACACGGACACGCAGATCATGGTGAGGGCCAGCAACGCTCCGTCGATGATCAACAGGTCGGCCATGTCAATGGCGGCGCGCCCGGCAAAAAGCTTCGTGAAGATCCATTGCCCAAGCAGCAGGAGCGCAGCGGAAGCGGTGAGCGCAAAGACCATGGCGATTGCCATTGCGCGGGTCAGCAACTGGCGCAAGCGACCGCGTTCTCGGGCATGAAAGGCCCGGGTGATCCGGGGAAGCGCGGCTTCCACCATGGCCCGGATGGCCATGGAAAGCGCCCGCGACATCTTGAAGAAAAAGTCAAAGAGCAGCATCGGCCGGGCGTCCTGCGTAGCAGCCGCTATCGTGAAATAAGGCGCGTTATATGCCACGATCTCCGAGATGGTGAACAGCGCCGACGTACCGATGTCTTGCAGATAATTGGCGCGCACATGCGCGCCTCCACGGCTGAAGGCGAGCCAGTGCCGCGTGGTCATCCCCAGCCGACGATGTACCAGCGCGATGGCGTATCCGATGACGATCAGGCTAGTCACAATCTGCAGCGCTACCGACAGGCGCGCGTCCAGTCCTTTGAGGATCAGCAGCAACAAGGCGATCGTCATCAACCGTCGCAAGCAGTCAAGCATTTCCCAGACAAAATTTCCGTCCACCGCAGCCAGCGCCCTTTTTGCAAGCAAGGCGGGCAAGTTGATGCAGGCGGACAGGAAGAACAGGGTGAAAAGGAACGGCATGGTCGTGGCGAGACCGCCAGCCACCAGCGCGACCAGCAGGATCACGATACCGCCAAGGATCAGCATGGCGAGGAACAGGAAAAGGACGCCCATCTCCTCAAGCCGGAAGCCGTCCCCACTTCCGTCATCATGGCCAAGCCAGTAGCGCCGCAGTCGAGCATAGATGATGCTGGTCAGCCCAAATTCCGCGGAAATGGTGAAATTGCCAAAGGCCACCAGCAGCAGAAAAGCCTGAAATTCGCGAAGCGGCAGCGCCCGCACGAAAACATAAGTGACGGCAAAGCCCCAGATCAGCGTCAGGCCGACATTGGCAAGCTTGATAAGGGCGATGAAGCGGGCAGAGCCTTCCATCCTTGCGATGGTCCTGCCAAGCAGCGCGCTCACCCCGCGACGCTTCCCACCGGCTTGCGGGCTCGAAACAGGCGATCATCCAGCGCGAAGAAATGCCGCTTGTCAGGATCGATGTCACTCGCGTCGATCTCTTCCAGTTGGAAGCCTGCGGCCCGGATACGATCGGCGAAGTCGAGCCCATATTGGCGGACATGGTCCCACTGCCCAAATCGCCGTTCTCTTTCACGCGGCGGAATGTCGAAACTGCCGTCCTCGGTGGGCTTGTCCCACAAGGGTACGATCAGCCAGGCTTCCCCGCCCGGCTTTAGCGCGCGATAGATGTTGCGCAAAACCGCGTGATCGTCCGGCACATGCTCCATGACATGACTGGCATAGAAGAGGTCGTAGCGATCGACATCGGCCAGCGCCATCAGGTCAGCGCGGCGCATATTCGGGACGGAATAGCGCGCCGGATCGAGGTCGGCTGGCACATAATCGGCAGCTGCGGAAAAACGGCGAACGAGGCTGCCTTCATTGGGCGCCATGTGCAGGATAGCGCCCTGCTCCGGTATCGTGAGTGTCTGTTCAGCGATCAGATAGTTCATCAGCCGCTCGCGTGGTGAGGCGCCACAGTTAGGACAGCCCCATTCGGCATTGTCGCCATAGCGGAAGAAGCCGACGACCGACTGCCCGCATGCAGGGCACGCCCGATTTGCGCGCGTGCCCATTGCCTTGCGCAAGACAAGCATGGTCCGGGTCAAATGCTTGCCGGCGGCCTTTGCCACCCGCTGGAAAGTAATCACGCCTTGGCTCCGATCAGCATTGGAAGGGCCTATACATCATGCCCCACCTTTGGCGAGAGGGATCAGCGTGACTTCGCGGGATTCCAGATGGTGACGGTACGGCCCGACATCGCCTTCAGCACGCCCTGCAACGTGGCGGCATAGGCGATGAGGATGTCTGTGACGGCGGCCAATGCACCCGATTTCGCACGGAGTCCCAGCGCCAACAGAAGGGCACCGAACGCCGTTAAGCCAAGCGCCAGCAGCGGCGAAATACGAACAGCCAACAGCACGGCCGCAAGCCCGCCCATCAGGATGAAGATGCCCCCGAACCACCTGATGATCTTTCGAGACGCATATTTGAAGCGGTCGAGCCCACCCATGCCCCGAAGCTGAGGCCGAAGATGCTGATGCGTATGCCAGGCACGCGAGGCTATTCGCACCTTTCGTCGATATTCATCGCCCCTTCCCGCGACCAGCCGTTCCCTGGCGATCACGTTCCGCGCCTTCACCAGCCGCGCGCCTGAAAATACCACCGCCATCGATACCGTCAGGTCATCGAGCACGCTATCGGGGAAGACGGGATAGAGGCTGCGGCGGATGGAAAAGATCGAGCCGTCGGCACCCAGCACATTGCCCGTGCGCGACTCCTCATCCTTCAATCGCTCCTCTATCCGCCAATAGAGCGAGCCCACCGACGCCGTCGCGCTCTCCCCGTCACCCACATAATGCAGCGAACCAAGCACCCCGCCCACATTCGGATCAGCATAGCGGGCGAGAAGATTGTCGATCGCCTCTTCATCCAACATCACATTGGCATCGGTGAAGATCAGAACCTCCCCGGTCGCGCGAGCGGCCAGTTGCTTCATCCCATGCGCCTTGCCGCTGCGCCCCGGCCCCCGGACCAGCGTAACCAGATCACCCTCGGCATCGATCAGCGCGGCGGTCTCGTCGGCCGAACCATCATCGAAAGCGAGAATTTCGAGACCCGGATAGCGGTGCTTCAACATCGCGAGATTGGCCAGCTTCTCGGGCATCGCCGCCGCCTCATTATAGGCGCAGAAGAGCAATGAAGCCGTTGGGACAGCGCGCGCCCCAGGAGATTCGGGTATCGTAGGCAGAACGCGCAGGATCAGCGGGTAGAACAAGAACGGCCAGAGCAGCGCCACTACCGACGTGACAAGGATAAGCAAAAGGATCAGGTCAACGGCGCTCATCAATAGGCCTTGTGATGCACGAGGACGCCTATCGTCGCGATTATGATGCGAAGGTCGCGCCAAATCGACCATTTCGTCACATATTCAAGGTCGGATTGAAGTCGGTCGATCAAGTCCTGATGATGGTCAGTCGACCCGCGATGGCCGCGCACCTGGGCAAGACCGGTCATGCCGGGTTTGATGCAATGCCGCTCCCAATAGCGCTCATCGACTTCCCAGTAGAGGCTGTCACCCGCTTTGGCCGCCGCGGCATGGGGACGCGGACCCACGATGCTCATGTCACCCCGCAACACGTTGAACAGCTGCGGCAGTTCATCGATGCTGGTGCGGCGCAGGAAGCGCCCGACCGGTGTTACTCTGTCGTCGTCACGCGCCGTCAGCTTGTCCGCTCTGTGATCTGCGGCTTCGATCCGCATCGACCGAAACTTGTAAATGCTGAACGGCCGGGCATCCCGCCCGATGCGCGGCTGCTTAAAGAGGATCGGGCCGGGGCTGGTCAGTTTCACCGCCAGCGCAGCCGTGATCAACACAGGCGACATGATGATCGTCGCCGCGGACGCGACAATGACGTCGAAAATCCGCTTGATGATGCGATCGCGGAACTGAAAAGGACCGCCCGCGACAATAATCGTTGGCTGGCCGTCGAACTCATCCACTCTGGCGGGCGCGAAGCGCAGTAGTTCCGGGACTACGATTTCGCCACGCGCGGACAAGGATTTCAGCGCTACCGACCAATCGCTCATCCGCTCCATCGGGCATGCGACAATGACACGCTCCGCCATGCCAACCGCCGCCGCCAGCCGCGCCGCCATGTCGGCATCGTGGCGGCCAGGACGCAGGTTTGCGGCGGCAGCATCGATGACATCCATATGCGGACCAGTCTCAATGTCCACGCCATCGCAGATGACGGCAGTCAGATGCGGAACTTCGCCCAGCAGACGAGCACTAAGCCGGGCAATTGCCAGGCGCACCAATGCGACGCTGACGGCGGACAAGCCAAGGCCGGCGATAAAGGTCAAACGGGAAAGCTGTTCAGCGATCTTGCCGAGATAGATGACCAGCAGCATCAGCAACGCCGCTTGCGCCAACGCCAGCAGCCCGCGAAAGATGCCGCGCCGGATATCGTCCAGCATATGAATGCCGTAAGCACCGCCCTGCACCGCCAGCAAGATGTAGAGCGGCGCGACCATGGCGAACATGACTAGGCCATGTGGCTTGCCCGGCTCGCCTAGCAGCGCGCCCAGCACGAACCAGTTCGCCAGCAGGAAGGACAGGAACAGCCCTGCCAGGTCTCCAAGGAGACACAGCAGATAAAGTCGCGCCCGAACGATTTCCTTCGAAACTGTCACTTGCGTCCTGCTTGCCCTTGACCCGCCCGCTGCGTTGGCACCGGCGGGACTTGCATGCAAGGCTTTGCATGAAAGGTTCGCGTGGCTGTGCCGTCTACGCAGATGTCAGAGCCCGAACAGACGGGTGAGCGACTTGTCCAGCATCAGCAACTGCCAGAGCAAGCGGCCGTGATCGGCCATCCCTGACTTATGGTCAGCCGCGATGCGTCCCAGCGTCTTGGCGTCGAACCAGCCCGTCCGGGCAAGCGCCGATCCGCCAGCGATGGCGCTCGCTTCGCCCGCGAGCGGCCCGCGAAACCAGCTGCTGATGGGCGTAACGAAGCCCATCTTCTGACGGTAGAGAATATCGTGGGGCAGGTAAGGCTCCATCGCCTTCTTCATCAGATATTTGCCGCTGTTGCCGCGAATGCGTTGGGCAACCGGCAAGCGCGACGCGAACTCCACCAGTCGATGATCGAGCAACGGCTCGCGCGCCTCCAGCCCCACCCCCATGCTCATTCTGTCGGTCTTGGTCAGGATGTCGCCGGGTAACCATATACGGATGTCGGCATACTGCGCGCGGTCCAGCGGGTCACGCGCGGGAGCCTCCGCCATGGCACGGATGTAGCGGTCCTCAGCCCGGTAAGCGCCCAACCGGCCGCGCATATCCTGACTGAACAGCTTATGCCGCAAGGCATGGGGTGTGACGCTGACAGATGCCGCATAGGCTTCACTCCCCTCGCCGGCCAGCTCAAGGAAGGTGGACTTTGCCCGCAGCGGCCGGGGCGCCCAGTCAGCCTTGGGATACCAGCGGCCCAGCGTACCGAACAGCGGCTCGCGCACAGATGCGGGGATAAGCCCGCGCACCCGCTCACCTTGCATCTGAAACCGATGGCGCCGATATCCGGCAAAGGCCTCGTCCGCGCCATCGCCTGACAAGGCCACCGTCACCTTCTCCCGCGCCAGTTCGCACACCCGGTAGGTGGGCAATGCGGAGGCGTCGGCGAAAGGTTCATCGAAGTGATAGGCGAGCGTGTCGATCAGCCCATAATCGTCGGGCGACACGATCCTCATGCGGTGGTCCGTCGCAAAGCGCCGCGCGATCCGGTCGGCATAGGCGCTTTCGTCCAGCCTCGCGACATCGAAGCCTATGGTGCAGGTCTTTACCGCCTGGTTTGAAGCCTCTGCCATCAGCGCCACGACGCTGGAACTGTCCACGCCGCCCGACAGAAAAGCGCCCAGCGGCACATCGGAAACCATGCGCGACCGAACCGCTTGCCGCATTAGGGCGACCAGTTCTTCCTCCAGCACCTCGGGCTTTGCCTTGCTGCGTTCGGCGAAACTCACATCCCAATAGCGCTGGGGCTGCGGCACGGGTCGTCCACGCACCAGCCGCAGGCTATGGCCCGCCGCCAGCTTGCGCACGCCTGCAACGATACAGGCGTCGTCGGGCACATAGCCATAGGCCATGAAATCCTCGACCGCTGCCAGATCCGGCGCGCGGCGCAGCAACGGATGGGCAAGCAGGCTTTTCAGCTCCGATCCGAAGATCAGGCTGCCGTCCGAAAGCTGCGCATAATGGAGCGGCTTCACCCCCAGCCGGTCGCGCACCAGCCAGAGCGACTGCGCCCGCGCGTCAAATAGGGCAAAGGCGAACATGCCGTGGAAGCGTTCCACGCAGGATTCGCCCCATTGGCGATAGCCGTGAAGAATGACTTCGGTATCGCTGTCGGTGCGGAACACATGGCCTTTCGCCTCCAGCTCCGCGCGGACTTCGGCGAAATTGTAAATCTCGCCATTGAAAGTGACGGCAAGGCTCTCATCCTCGGTGAGCATGGGCTGCGCCCCGCCGCCAAGATCGATGATCGAAAGGCGCACATGGCCAAGCCCGACGCCCGGCGCTGTCCAAGCACCGCTGCCATCGGGCCCGCGGTGGGGCATCACATCCAGCATGGCGCGCACCCGCGCCGGATCGACCGGCTTGGCCGTTTCAAGATGGAAGATGCCCGCTATCCCGCACATGCGAACGGGCTTTAGCGGATGCCGAGGCTGCGGTCAGCCAAATCCTTCACATCGCCCATATCTTGCAGGAACAGAGCGATGGCGGGATCGGCGCGCTTGCCCTGCCTCTCTTCGGCGGAGACGATGATGGCAGCCGCCCGCTGATCGCGGCCGAGAAGGCGGGCAAGCATTGTGTCGATCTTCACGCGCGGCGCACTGCCCGTTACGGCGGCGTCCCCGACCTTGTAAAAGCTGACCGCGTGGCGGACCACAGGGCCAGGCGCGGTGATCTGTTCGCCTCGACCATTTGCGGGTGCGGGCGCGGGTGATGACCATGACCAGCGCTGGTCGGGATCGGCTACACCCTGCGCAAAGCCGACCAGTTCGCGCCCCTCATCCTGTCGGTCGAAAGTGACGAGGGCGAGGTCAACCACGTCCCCCGCCGCGCTTTTGTAGCGCCCGAGGACGAGATAATCCGCTCCATCAAATCGCGGTCTCCAGGGATAGTTGGGCTGAACGGATGTCAGAGCCCAACCTTTGATCGGAGGGAGGTTGGGCGCGCCCGGCAGCGGATCACTCGCCGCCGCGCTTGCAATCAGCCACATGGGTGCAGCGATGACCAACGCGCTCGCTGCCCCGATGGCGACTGGAAGCGGCAAGCGCCCGAGAAAGCCGCGCCCAAGCTTTACAGGATCAAACCAAGGATCGCCTGCTCGCCGATCGAAGAATGGCCATGCTGCCGCCATCACCACCACCATGATGATCGCAAAGAACAGCCAGCCATATACGACATGATCAAAGCCAACGGCGGCCTCGATGCTGGTCAGATGCGCCACCCATATGATGGCGAACGCGCGCAGGCCATTGGCCAGCACCGCCAACAGCAGCGCGCCGGTCATGAAAAGGATACGGCGCGGCCAACTGGAAAAGCAGACATTGCAGACCAGCGCGCCATAGGCGGCCATAGCGATCACGAACTTCGCACCCGAACAGGCCTCGGCGACGCGGAAGTAACCGGTCGGCGTCGTTATGAAAATGCCGTCGAGATGCGCGGGGACGCCCGCAATCTCAAGAAAGACCATGCAGAGTTGTGCCGTGATCAGTTGCAGCGGCGCGACCAGCTCCTCCCCCACCGGGATCATGAAGAAGGCGTAGAAGAGAGGAAACAGCAGCGCGCGTGCCACGGCAGGGCCGAGCAATGCAACCACGCTGCCCTGCAACATCAGGATGAGCGCGGCATGGCGGAACAGCGCGACACCTGCCGCGGCTCCCAGAAGCCAGGCGAATGCACCTGCAGCTATCCAAAGCAATCCAGGGGCCCAAGCAGCAGGCTGCAACTGTCGCAGCCCAGCAAGTCGCTGCTGCACCAGCCAGGCGATCAGGAACGGAATGAAGAGGCAATGGCCGAAGGTGGACGCATTCCACCAGATCGAAACCATATCTGTCACATCGCGATGGAAAAGCGTCAGGATCAGCAACGCCACAGCGCCAAGCGCAGCGAGATGTCCGCGCCACCCTGCCACGCCGACGCTACGTGCATGAGCCAGGGGCAGCGCCTCCTCGCTCATGCAGCGAGAACGCCCTTGGCGGTCGCCGCACCGAACAACATTTCCGGCAAGTCCCTCAGCGTTTCGGCCCACCTGTAGCGTTGCTCCACGCGCGAACGGGCCGCTTCACCCAGCCGTTGCGCACGCTCGGGATCGGCTAGCAATGCACATATCGTGTCGACTTCTTCGACTGGATCGGCGGTGATGAGAAAATGCGCTCCATGCTCCGCGTCAATCCCCTCGGCAGCTTGCGGTGACGCGACAATCGGCCGCGCCATCGCCATCGCCTCCAGCACCTTATTCTGTACCCCGCGAGCGATCCGCAGTGGGGCCACCACGATATCCGCCGCCGCCAGCCAGCCGCGAACATCCGGCACTGCGCCAGTTACGACGACACCCGGCAGTTGAGACAATGCTCCCACCTGCGGAGCGGGATTGCGCCCGACGATGGCAAAGCATGCTTCAGGATGCCTGACCCGCAAGGCGGGCAAGCTATCGCGCGCGAAGCTTTCCACGGCCTCGACATTGGGCCGATAGTCCATCTGTCCGGTGAACACGATGAGTGGGCCACTGGGCCTGGGGATCGCATCGAACTCGGCCTTCGGGTCGAAATATTCCAGCGCAACGCCATTATCCATGCCGACAATGCGCGCCGTGTCGAGGCTACTCGCGCCGCGAAACAGGGCGGCTTCGGCCTCGCTGACAAAGGTGCTCACGTCAGCGCGTGCGGCTGTGGCCCGTTCAAAGTCAAACAGCACCCGCCCCTCGCGCCGGTTGATCCACCCCATGGGCCCGCCGCCTGCCGCGCCGTAGCTTGCATATTTGGCTGAATCGAAATCGACGAAATCCATGACCAAGCGGACGCCATCGGGAAGCTCGGGCACAAAATGCGCCATCTGCACCGAATAGCCCATCACCGCCGCGATCGGACGCTCCTGTAAAGTCGCCCTCACCCATCTGTGCAGGCGCGGGTCGTCGAAGAGGGACACCAGCATCGGTTGCCGCTTCGCCAATCCCGACAGGCCAGCCACGACCCGCGATCGGTCCCGCTTAAGCACGCATTGGCTCGTCGTCAGCTCCGCCATGGCCGGCGCGAAGCTCAGGTCACGATCATCATCGGCAAAGCAGCCGACATGCACGGGCGCAATCTCCGCGAGCCGCTTCACTATGTTGTAAGACCGGATCTTGTCGCCGCGATCGGGCGGGAAAGGGATGCGATGGCAGAGGAAGAGGATCTCGCCCGTCATCCCAGGCCCCGCGAAATCAACGGCCCGATCAGATTCGCAATGGGCAGCGGCAGCTTCTTCCACATCTCGACGCGACGCTGATAGTGCGCGCTGTTGGGATTGATGTCGCGCCGTTCGCCCGTTGCCGACCAGCTATGATAGGCGAGCGGCACGGGATCGAAGCCGAAGCTCTTCTTCCATGCGGCCTGCCCGCTGCCCGTCTTGGACCGCCCGAAGTCGAACACGCGCATGCCGCGCGTCCGACCATGGCCCATCAGCCGGTAGTACATCAGTTCATTGGAGCGCAGCCGTCGCGCATCGGCGACACCCCCGCCCCAGAATGGCATGACCTTCCCCTGGTGGTAGAGCGTCAGCACCCCCGAAACAGGCCGGTCACCCTCATAGACGATCAATATGTCGGCATCCTCACCGAACGCGGCCAGCACTTCGCGAAACAGGCGCCTGGGGAAGACAGGCGTCCCCAGATTGCGAACGCTCTGCGCATAAACATCATAATGCGTCGCTACGAGATGCTCGTCTCGCCCCACCTCTACCCGCAGCGCCGGATTGGCCAGTGCCTTGCGCAGCTCCGCGCGGTGCTTGCGCGGCACGGCGAGCAGTTCTGCCTCATCGTCCGATGCGATCGGCCGGACGAAGCCAAGATGGCTCCCCTCATGCACGCTCCAGTCCTCACTGGGCGACGTCCCCCCGCGCAGTTCGATCGAACCGATCCGGCGATCGCGCGCGAGCCCTTCAGCCGCGCAGGCGAGCGCAGAATGGACGCCAGGATCGCCAGCCAATATGCCGCCATCGACAGCAAAGCCCGAAGACACCAGCGCTTCACCGAACAACCGGCTTTTCATGTGCGTGAGCGGGAGAAGTCCCGCAATCTGCCCCGAAGAAGCCACGGCGGCCAGCATATATGCGCGATTGCCGGTGCCCCGCTCAACCGCATGAAGCCAGCCAGGCCTGTGAAAAGGCGTGCCGTCCACGTTGCCCTTCACGAAAGCATCCGCCGCAGCGACCTGCGCCGCATCGTTCAAGTCGAGCGTGACCACGCCCAAGCCCGCTCCACCATCCGGCCTCATGCCGCAAGCTCCCGCTCACGAGCGACCAGCGCATCCACGCGCGTCCAAGAAAAATCGGCGGTCAGTCGGCGCAGCTTGTCTGCCATGACGGACAGATTGCTGTAGTGGCGCAGGCGCGACCGAAGCGGCGCTCCCGCAACGCGCGGCTGACCGGGATCGATCTCCCACGGGTGGAAATAGATGATGGCAGGCTGTTTCTCCCGCCCATTCACTTGCCGGATGGCCCAGCGCGAAAAGCCATAGGGCAGCAGTCGGAAAAACCCTCCCCCGCCTGCCGCCAGCCTTTTCCCGCCAAATTCAGCGGTCGTCACCGGCAGCTCAAGCAAATCCTGACCGGCTACCGGCCGCCAGGCAAAGCGGGGAGACTCCGGCCAGCCATAATGGTCATGCCGGATCGGCGCGACGCTACTGGAATAAACATAGCCCTCCTCCGCCAATATGGCATGAGCCCAAGGCGTGCGATGATCGATCGAAAAGCTCGGCGCGCGATAGCCAATGACGCGCTGCCCGCTGGCATCCTCCAGCAGAGCGCGCGACCGCTGCAAGTCCGCGCGGAACGCCTCCGGGCTCAGCGTGAATACGCGCGCATGGTCATAACCATGGCTCGCCACCTCATGCCCCGCCTCCGCGATCCGCCGCATTAACGCAGGGTAGCGCTCGGCCACCCACCCGAGCGTGAAAAAAGTCGCGCTGACCCCTGCTTCGGCAAAAAGGGCCAGTACAGCATCCGTGTTACGCTCGACCCGATGCGTCAGCCCGTCCCAGGAAGACCGGCTGATCGTGCGCTCAAAGGCGCCGACATGGAACCAGTCCTCCACGTCGACCGATAGGGCATTCAGCACCATGATCGTTCGTCAGGCGGCAGCGCTGTGCGGCGCGTCACCCATCCGCTGTTCGCGCTCGACCCAATCCACCAGCAGCGTCAGCACGCGGCGCAGCGCCGTGTCCTGCTCACCCACACGGAATTCCAATGAGGAGAGCCGCTCCTCGATCAAGGTGAAACAATCCTTCAACGCCTCAGGATCAACTGTCTGGATCGTAGCCTGCTCAAGTCGAAGCGATTCAACGTCGGCACGCAGCGACGCAATCTCGTCCACCAGCAGATTGGAGGGTTCAGGCTGGCGCGAGCGCAGCGCATTCAGTTCAGCGCGCAACGTCTCGCGCGCAGGTTCTGCCTGCGCTGCAACAGGTGCAGTCACTGGACGCGCAGCAGGCACTTCCTCCGCGCAATCCAACACAGAAGACGGCATCGGCTGCACGGCAACGTCGCTGTCCGCGCCCATATCCTCGATCACTGCCTGCACCGCCGCCGCGTCGATCTCCGACAGCTGATCGAGCGCTCCCAGCAGCAGCACACGGCTGGCCAGTACATTGACCCGGCGCGGCACGCCGCCTGTCGCCGCGTAAATCGCCGCGAAAGCATCCGGCGTGAACTGGGGATCGCCATTCCACCCGACGATCGACAGCCGATGCACGATGTAGGGCTCGATCTCTTCGGGCTGCATGGGATCGAGATGATGGGTCGCAATCACGCGCTGCCGCAGCTGCTCCAGCTGCGCCGATTTCAGCAGGTCGCGAAATTCCGGCTGGCCCAGCAGGAAAATCTGCAGCAATGACTGCCCACCCAGTTGGAAGTTGGAGAGCATGCGGAGCTCTTCGATGGCCGAAACAGACAGGTTCTGCGCCTCGTCCACGATCAAAAGCGACCGCCGCCCCGCCCGCGCCTGACCATGCAGGAAAGCCTCGATCTGCCGCAAAATCTGCGCCTTCGGCATGTCTTCGATGGGCAGGCCAAAGCTCTGCGCGGTCAAGCGCAGCATATCGTCGCCACCGACCTGCGTCGACACGATCTTGACGGCGGTAAGCCGTGCCGGATCGATCGTCGCCATCAGGTGCCCGACCAACGTCGTCTTACCCGCGCCGATGTCGCCGGTGATGACGATGAAGCCTTCGCCCTGCGCGAGACCATAGCCCAGATAGGACAGCGCCTTCCTGTGCGTTGCGCTTTCGAAGTAGAAATGTGGATCGGGGGTCAGCTGGAATGGGCGGGCCTCAAATCCGTAGAACTGGTCGTACATCTCTTGTCTCCGGACGCGATTAAAAGCTGTACCGCAGGCCGACCTGGCCCATGGCGTTGATGACGGCATCCAGATCGTCCGCCTTGGCGCTGTCGAGTCCAAGCGAAGCGGATGCCTGAAGATTGCGGTTGATAATGCGGTTGTAGCTGGTGAACGCGCCCAGGTTCAGCACGTCGAGCCGAGCCCCGCTGGCATCGAAATAATTGGCGTAGATGGCGCTATCCAGGCTGGACCGGCTGTCGATCACATAACCGAATGATGCCGTGCCATACCAATTCTGGTCACGCGTCCCGCGCACGAACACTGCCCGTCCCGAAGGCGTGACGAACTTGCGCTGCGAATAGCCAAGTCCGAGGCCAAGGCCCCAAGGGCCTCGCTGCGCCGCATATTGGGCGGCGACGCCACGGTAGCGGAAGTTCGCGTCAGTGACGCCAGTCAGCGCGTCGTTGAAACACTGTCCGCCACCGCTCTGCGAGAATGCGCAGCCGGTGAAATCGCCGGTGAAGGGATTGCGCACCACATTCAGGCTACTGCCCGAAACCGCCGCGACATTGGACGTGATGATCCGCCCGAAGCTGTCGATGCCGTCGAACACCACGAGCGCAAAGGACTGCCCCCGCCCCTGCCATATGAAGCTGCCAGTATAGCTCATGCCGCCATAGCGTTCGCCGACACGCGCCTCCAGCGAAGTACGGTGACTGGGCCGCCAAAGCACGCCCACGTCCCAGATGATATCGTCGAAATCGTAGATCAGCGCGCGCGGCGAACTGTCGTCAGTGACGTAGCGGCCATTACGGATGACAGGCAGGCCGCTTCCATCCAGTTCAGGCGAACGCTGGCTGATCTTGATCCTCTCATAGCCGACGCCCCCGGCGACCGCGACAGTCGGCGATACCGGCAGCGTAACGTCCACGCGGCCCCAGGCGTCCTCGAACCGCTGATCGAGTTCGCTCGCATTCTCGCGGTCATAGCCTGCGCTGGCCACGATGCCGACCGGTAGCCAGACACCCGGCGCCACACCGACCGAACCGCCCAGGCTGTGGGTCACCGAGTCTGCAAATGAGCCGACATTCGGCAGGCCGGCAAAGTCGGCATTCACATTTTCATTAACCCGCGCATAGCCCAGACGGTAGAATGCAGTCACGTCGACGTCGCCGAAGGACGATGCATATGACGGACCCACATAGCCTGCATAGACCTGGCTGGTCTGGCTATCATTCAACGTCGCCGCACCCGACAAGCCATCGGTTCGGATACGCGTGGCAAGCGCACCGGCATTGAGCGTCAATCCTGGCGAGACCAGATATTGGCCCGAAATGATGCCGCTGATCACGTCCTGATCGTTGGCCTGGCGTCCCCAGCCGAAGCTGTGGTTGTACCGAACGTCTGCGACCGCCTCGACCCGGCGTGTCTGCAGCTGCGCCGTCACCCCCGCCGTGACATTGGTGTAGGTCAGGACGTCGCCGCCGCCTTTCAACGGCACGAGTACGGCCTGGTCGACGCCCAGATAAGGCGTGACATCGACCTTTCGCTCCTGCGCCATCGCAGGCGGTGCAGCCAGCGACAGGCCGCAGAGCAAGGCCAGGGAGGTACGCAACATCATGCGTCGTCGCTCCCCTTGCCATAATAGCTGCCGAAGCGGCGGCCACTGGCCGAGAAGGTGACGCCGTTTAGCAGCAGTTGCACCTGCCCGGCGGCCTTCAACATGCCCGCCGCATCGCGCAACGCGCTTTCGCTGGTCTGGTCAGCACGCACCACCAACAAGGCGATGGCGGCATGGCTCGCCAGCACCGCACCCGCCGATGCCGCCAGCAGGGGCGGCGAGTCGAACAGGATGATCCGGTCCGGCCTGCCCGCTGTCAGGCAGCGCAACAGCGTTTCCGTCCGCGCAGACGCCAGATATTCGGTGTCATTGTTGCTGCGTTGCCCCGCAGGCAGCACGGCGAGCGACGGAATGTCCGTGCGGATTACGCAATCCTCGATCGCGATCGACGGATCGGCGATGGCGTCCATAAGGCCCATCCCCCCGGCCAGTCCCAGTGCTTCGGGAATGCCTGGCTTGCCAAAATCGGCATCGATCAGCAGTATCTCGCGATCCTTCTCCGCAGCGAGGCTGAGTGCGAGATTGATGGCGCAAAAGCTCTTGCCCTCGCCACTATGGGCCGAACAGACAAGCACGCGGTTACCGCGTGGATCATCGCCCAAATTCGCGAGGAGGTCCCGCTTCAGCAGCCGGAATTCTTCACTGATCGCGGTCACCGGACCATCAGGCACCAGCCAGCCATTTTCGCCAAGCGCAATGCGGTCGATGCTCTGCACCGGCCCGCGCCAGTCCGGCGCACGATATGCTGCATCCGATGCCGCTGGCCGAGCGATCTCGACCACGGGTGGTAGGGGCTCGTCCGCGGGCATCTCGACCGCTGGAGCCGCACGCCCCTGCAAGGCCGCGCTGAAATCGTAGATTTCCGTCGCCCGCTCGATCAGCGAACCTTTGGATAGCGAGCTATGCTTGTTCATTGTCCCGCTCCTCAGGCCATGCCGCGCTGGATGAATTCGACGAGGATCAGCAGCATGCACAGCGCCGCCAGCCCCCCGCTGGCACCAGCGAACCATTTGAGCCGCTGCTTCTCGACCGCCCTCTGTGCAGCGTCGACAGTCTGCGTGATCGAACCGATGACTGGAAGGCCTACCGCCCGCTCCAGCCGAGCAGCGGTCGGGAAGCTACCCTTGAGCTGCCCCATCGCAAAAGCTGTGCCCACGCCAGCGCCGATGCCGACGATCAATACACCGACCAGCAACAGCGGCCTGTTTGGCGCGACGGGGGCGGTGGGCGCGCTAGGCGGAATGATGACCCGAAACTGGACGGAGCCGGTCTCGGTCTTCACGTCTCCGCGCAGGCGCACATCCTCTCGGTCAGCCAACAGCTTGTCATATTGTGTCTTCAGCACCTCATAGTCGCGGTCGAGCTTTTCCTGCTCGGCGGCGAGGCCGGGTTCATCGGTCTGGCGCGAGGACATGGCGTTGAGGTCGGCCTGAAGCTGCGCCTTGCGGGTCTGGAGCGCCTGGACCGTCGCCGCTCGCTCTGCCTGCATCGACTTGATGGACAGATAGGCCGGGTTGGGCGAGCCAGCCACTGCGCCGCTACTGCCTCCCTGATTACGAAGGGCATCGACCTGCCGCTGGGCCGCGATCACGTCGGGATGGTCATTGGTCCAGCCACGCGCGCGCATCCCGGCCAGGTCCGCCTGCGCCTGTGCCAGGGCGGAAGGTCCGCCCGACGCGCCGACGCCTGGCAACACCTGCGGCGTTCCGGCAAGCTGGCCGTTCATCGCGCTCAGCGCGCTTGATGCCTGTACCAGTTGAGATTCGATATTGTTGATCTCCATCCGCGCCGCGTCCATGCGTTGGCCGATGGACCCCGCGCCCGGCAGCATCCCGGCATAGCGCTGCTCGAACTCGACGCGGCGCTGTTCCGCCGTCGCCAGCTGACGTCCGCGCTGCGCGATCTGCTGGTCCAGGAAGGCAAGGCTCTGCTTGGTCTCGACCCGATCGGAGGACAGGTTCGTTTCCTGGAAAATCTCGACCAGCTTCTGCACCGCTTGCTGAGCGATCCGCGCATTGGCTCCGTCGGACAGGCTCGAGTCGGCCGACTTCGCGCTGATGTCGATCATGCTGGGATCAGCCTGCGCCATCACGGTGATGCCTTCGCGCAGCGCCGTAATCTTGGCCGCCAGATCACGCGGGCCGCTGACCATCTGATTAAGGTCGGTTTCCTTGACCACCCGCTCCAGATTTGCCGTGCTGGCCAGCGACTGGCGCACCCGGTCCAGATCCTGCTGCGACTGGACCTGCGTGATGCCTACCTTGTCCTGCAACAGCGACTGCGTGTTCACATAGACGCGCGCCTTGCTCTCGTAGCTGTTCGGCACAAGGGCAACGCCCATCCAGCCCAGCATGCAAACGCCCCACGCGACGGCAAGCGCCAACCAGCGCCGGGTCCAAATGCCATGAAGGGCGATCAGCAGTTCGTCGTAAAGACCCGCCATATCAGAACATGCTTTCAGGAATGATGATGACATCGCCCGGTGCCAGCATGACGTTCGCCTTGCTGTCGCCACGCTTCAGCAGATCGCCGATCCGAACGTTGAATTCCTGCTGCTTGCCCTGTTCCTTGTTGTAGCGAACGAGCCGCGCACGGTTGCCCGCTGCATATTCGCTCAGACCCCCGACGGAAATCATGGCATCAAGCAGCGTCATGTTGGCGCGGTAAGGAATGGAGGCAGGCTTTTCGGTAGCGCCGACAATCCGCACCTGCTGGCTGAAGGTGCCGGAAAAATTGTTGACGATCACCGACACCAGCGGATTTTCGATATATTTTGTGAGCGCGACCTTCATGTCGTCTGCGAGCTGCTTGGGCGTCTTGCCCACGGCGGGCATGTCGGCAACCAGCGGCGTGGTGATGCGCCCATCGGGCCGCACCTGAACCTTCGCTCCCAATTCGGGATTGCGCCAGACAAAGACGGTGAGGTCATCAAGCGGGCCGATCACATACTCTTCGCCCGGACCTTCCTGCTGCGAAACGAAGGATGCAGGCGGCAATTGGGGTCCACCGCCACGCGAAGCGCAGCCGGACAGCGCCAAAGCAGGCAGCGATGCACCGATCAAAGCCCGGGAAACTGACAGGAAACGCATATCTTCACCTCATGACATCGCCGCACGCCAGCACGGCCGCCAGGCAGGTGAAGCGGCCTCAAAGCGATGGGCTTTGGGCATCTTCTTGCCTTCAAAGGGTAAAGATACGGTTAGGCGTCAAACTATTGGTATATCAGCCAAGTAATAGTTCGAGTGCAGGCGGGTGACCGAGGAAGGCGGCAGGGCTAGCCGACGCGCCATAGGCCCCTGCGGCGAAGATGGCGATCAGGTCACCCTCCTTTACCGGTGGCAAGGCTACCTTGTCTCCCAACTTGTCGATCGGCGTGCACAGGCAGCCAACTACCGTGACCGCCTCTTCGGCAGGCGGAGCCCCATAGCGGTTCGCGACCGCCATCGGATAGTTGCGCCGCACTACGGTGCCGAAATTTCCGCTCGCCGCCAGTTGATGATGGAGCCCGCCATCGACCACGACGAACGTCTCGCCCTGGCTCTGCTTAACGTCCACAACACGGGCCAGATAGACACCTGCCTCACCCACGAGCCACCGGCCGAGCTCCATCGCAAACTCACTGTCCGCCAATATATCGGCGCGCGCGTCGAGCACCTTTCCTAACGCCTCCCCGATCGGCGCGACGTCTAACCGCTGATCGCCAGGAAAATAGGGAATGCCAAATCCGCCACCGAGATTGACCAGCGGCGGCGCAACGCCCACCGCCTCCGAAAGCCGAGCGGCCAGTGCAACCGTCGCAGCCTGCGTCTCAATCAATGCTTCGGCAGCCAGCGCCTGCGATCCAGCGAAAATATGCCAGCCGCGCCAGTCGGCCCCTGCTTCGATCAGTGTACGAGCAAGCCCAGCCGCCCGATCCGCGTCCACGCCAAAGGGCTTTGCGCCCCCGCCCATGCGCATGCCGGAACCTTTGAGGTCGAAATCCGGATTGACCCGCACCGCAAGTCGGGGCGTCCGCCCCCGCTTTTCGGCAATGGCCAGCGCTCGCCGCGCCTCCCCTTCCGACTCCAGGTTCAGCGTCACGCCTGCATCGATTGCGGCTGCGAGTTCGTCGTCCCGCTTTCCCGGCCCGGCAAAGCTCACATGCGCGGCATCCATGCCCGCTTCCAGCGCACGGGCCAGCTCGCCACCCGAAGCCACGTCAAAGCCATCGACCAGCCGCGCCATGCGCTCCAGCAGCGCAGGATAGGGGTTAGCCTTCACCGCATAATGAAGCGACAACTGCGCCGGCATGGCCTCTCGCAATTGTCGGACCTGCCGCTCGACTATCCCCATGTCATACACGAACAGCGGCGTATCACCCGCCTCGTCGACCAGGCTCGCCGCGCCGCAGCCGCCGATCAGCAACATGCCTTCTTCACCCTCGAAAAAGGGCGGAACAGGTCCCATCGGCTTCATTGGTCATATTCCCTGGAAAGCGCCACACGATCGATCTTGCCATTGGGCGTTCGCGGAAATTCCGCCCGCCTGATGATCGTCCGTGGCTGCATGAAATTCGGCAGTTCGGTCTTCAGCCTCGCCTCGACAAAAGCCTCGGCCTCCGCCTCCGCTGATCGGATGAGCAACAGCACCGCCTGGCCCAGCCGTTCATCCTTGATCCCCAGCGCGACCGCTTCCGCCACACCCGGCACGGCTACGGCAGCCTCCTCGATTTCCGTGGGACTGATGCGATTGCCCGAAGACTTGATCATCGCATCGTCTCGGCCGACGAAATACAGCAGTCCTTCCGCATCCCGCCGCACGGTGTCACCGGACCAGACCGCCATACCGCCGTAGCGCGAGGACGGCGGCGCAGGCTTGAACCGTTCCGCCGTGCGCGCCTCATCGCGCCAATAGCCCTGCGCCACCAGCGGTCCGCAATGGACCAGTTCCCCGCTCTCATCATCGTCGGTCAGGCTGCCATCCGGCCGCACGACCAAAATCTCCGCATGCGGGATCGCCGACCCCATGGAGTCAGGATGGCTCTCGACCAGCAAAGGGGGCAGGTAGGTGGACCGGAAAGCCTCCGTCAGGCCATACATCGGATAAAGGTCCGCCTGCGGGAAAAGGCTGCGTAGCTTCGCAACCAGCGGCCGCGTCAACGCACCCCCGCTATTCGTCAGGCGCTTGAGCTTCCCCGCCACTTCCGGCTTCCACTCGAGCTCCGTCAGTTGCACCCAAAGCGGCGGCACCCCGGCAAGCGTCGTGATGTCGCGCTTGTCCACTGACTTCATGACGTCACGCGCCGTCAGATAGTCGAGCGGGCAGACGCAACCGCCCGCATACCAGGTCGAAAATAGCTGATTTTGCCCATAATCGAAGCTGAAGGGCAGCACGCACAGCGTCCGATCCTGTTCGCCAAGTTCGAGGTAGCTGGCCACGCTCGACGCCCCCAGCCAAAGATTGGCATGGCTCAGCATCACGCCCTTGGGCCGTCCAGTCGATCCGCTTGTGTACAGGATCGCAGCAAGATCATCCGCATCAGCGTCAGAAGGCGGCAGCCCATCCCCGCCGATCATTGCCGCGGCTGCATCCTCTTCCTTGAACAGGCGGCAGTCTCCCGGCACGTCGTCAGGCTGCAATGTATCCAGCCGCGCCGGAGTGCCGATCAGCAACCGGGCGCCGCTGTCAGCCAATATATGCGCCACCTGCGCATGCTTCAGCAGCGGATTGACCGGCACATGCACCAGACCCGCACGCGGCGCTGCTAGCGGCATCAGCGCGGCAACGGGCCCCTTCGCAACCCAGCTGGCGACTCGCGCACCTTGCTCCAACCCAAGGGTCGCCAGCCATGCCGCCAAGCGACCAAGGGCCGCTTCCAACTCAGCGAAATTCTGCGATCCCGAGCGGCCGTCCAGCGCCGGACGCGCCGGATCGCCACGCAGCAGCAGATGGTCGATCGGGCGAACTTCCTCGCCATCGATCAGGGTTGCGCCGCTTAACTCCATTTCCAGACTTTTCACCTAAGGCGTGAGGAAGGTGCCGGGGAGATAGTGGTTTGCTGGTCACAAGGGAATATAGCACGATCGCGGAAGCCAGGCTGGCGCTGGAAGGCCGCACGGATCGCGCCCCTTCCCTGTTCGCCCGCATCGATTGGTTCGAATCGCTCCATCAGCATTGCCTTGCCCGCAATCCGGTCCGCATTCTTCAGGCGCAGGAAAGCTCGACCGAAGCCTGGCTGTTCCTGCTGTCGCCTTCCAACAATCGCCACAGTGCGCTCGCCAACTGGTATAGTTTCGTCTGGGCGCCCGTCTATCTGGGCGATCCCGATCCGCACACCCAGCGGCGTTTGGTGGAAGTCCTGGCTGCCATATTGTTCAAGACCGGCCGCCATATCGACCTCTATCCCGTCGCGGACAGCGCCAACCTCCTGCTGGATGCATTCCGGCGGGGCGGTTGGTTTGGCGTGCGCCGTCCGATGGGCGGGCGTCACGTCCTGAACCTCAACGGCCGTGACTTCGCAAGCTATTGGGCGGGCCGCCCCAGCCGTTTGCGCAATCAGGTCCAGAGGAAGGCGCGGTCCAACCGCTTCAGCTTCGAAATCCGCCATGACGTCAACGACGCGCTCTGGCAGGATTATGTGGCCGTCCATGCCAGCAGTTGGAAACAGCCCGAACCCGGCCTCTCCTTCCTGCGGGCGCTGGCGGAGCGGGAAGCCGCCGCCGGCACTTTGCGGCTCGGCTTCGCGCGCCTCAATGGTCAGCCCGTAGCGACGCAGTTCTGGACTGTGGAAAATGGCACCGCCCTGATCCACAAGCTTGCGCATGACAGCGCGTTCGATGGCGCGTCACCGGGCACGCTGCTCAGCCATGCCATGTTCGCCCATGCCATAGATACCGACCGGGTCAGCCATATCGACTATGGCACTGGCGACAATGCCTACAAGATGGAGTGGATGGAGGAGCGCCAGACGCTTTACCGGCTGGACTTCTTCAATCCGCGTTTTGCCTCCACCTGGTTACCCGCCGCGCGGACCGCTATTTCCGCCCTTGTGGGCTAGGAGCGGAACGACTAGGTAGACGCCCCATCATGCGGGCGGAAACCTCTATGCCGGTCGACCGGATAAGCGACATGACAAAGCCGATGCGCGATCTGCTGCGCGATGTGCTGGGACTTTCCCAGGAGCGGGTCGATGCGTTCGACGCGGATACGCCGCTCTTCGGTGCGTTGCCGGAACTGGACTCGATGGCCGTCGCAACTCTCCTTACGGAGATGGAAGACCGGTTCGGTATCCTGATAGAAGATGACGACGTCGACGGCGAAACCTTCGAAACATTCGGCACGCTCGTCGCATTTGCCGAGAGCAAGGTCGCGGGCTAAGCCCCTTTCGTTTGCCCTGCCCTAACAGGTCATTTCAGCAACCCCCCGTTCGCTTCGACCAAAGTCGAGAAGCATCAGGAACGACGTTTCTCGAGTCATTCGGTACGAACGGGGTTGAGTAACGCCTTACTCCGCCGCCATTGCTTCGAAGTCGGCTTCGGCCAGGAACTTCTCGACGTCCAGCGCCGCCATGCAGCCCATGCCAGCAGCAGTCACAGCCTGACGATAGATCTTGTCGCTGACGTCACCCGCGGCAAAAACGCCCGGGATGGAGGTTCGGGTCGTACCCGGCTCAACCAGCAGATAGCCGTCATCCATCGGCAGCTTGCCGGCGAACAATTCTGTCGCGGGCTGGTGGCCGATCGCGACGAACGCGCCGTCGGTTTCGATGTGTGAAGCCTTGCCGGTCACCGTATCGACCAGATCGACGCCAACAAGGCCCTCCGGACTGCCGCCGCCCACGAACCGCTCGATCTTCTGGTTCCAGAGCACCTTGATGTTGGGATGCGCAAACAACCGCTGCTGCAAGATTTTCTCAGCACGCAATGAATCGCGCCGGTGGATCAGCGTGACGTCATGGCTATGGTTGGTCAGGTACAGTGCTTCCTCGACGGCGGTATTGCCGCCTCCGATCACCACTACCTTCTTGCCGCGGTAGAAAAAGCCGTCGCAGGTGGCGCAAGCCGACACGCCCTTGCCCTGCAACTGCTGTTCGCCCTCAGTGCCCAGCCACTTGGCCTGCGCACCCGTCGCAATGACCAGCGAGTCCGCGAAATAACGCGTGCCGCTGTCGCCTGTCAGGCGAAACGGCCGCTCCGAAAGATCGACGTCGACAATCTGGTCATACATCATCTGTGTGCCGACATGCTCGGCCTGCGCCTGCATCTGCTCCATCAGCCAGGGACCCTGGATCACGTCGCGAAAGCCGGGATAATTTTCCACGTCTGTCGTGATGGTCAGCTGCCCACCCGGCTGCATGCCCTGCACCACGATCGGCGCCAACCCTGCACGCGCGCCATAGATAGCCGCGGACAGGCCAGCGGGCCCCGAACCGAGGATCAGCATGCGAGTGGAATGGGTAGCGGTCATTGGATTCCCCAGCTCTTGGATTCGTGTGTCGGGATGACATAGGCAGGACAGATCAACGCGCAAGCCTGACGACTGCATGGATTTACTTTGGCCCCGGGAAGCTCCGCCTCCGGCGCCCGTCAGTCCAGGACGTTGGGCAGATCCTCAAACGCCTTGCGCAGCGCCGCCTACCAGCTGTGCGAAAGCAGCTGGAACTCCTCATTATCCGCCTCGATGCGGGTTCTGACGCGAAAGTCGAACTGGTCACGCTCTATCACCGTCAGGTCCAGCGGCATGCCGACGGACAGGTTCGACCGGAGCGTCGAATCCATAGACACCATCACAGCCTTGGTCGCATCTTCCAGCGTGGTGTCCCGTTTGATGATGCGGTCCAGGATCGGCTTGCCATATTTATGCTCGCCGATCTGGAAAAAGGGCGTGTCTTCGGTCGCCTCGATGAAATTTCCCGCCGAATAGATCAGATAGAGGCGTGGCTTGCCCCCGCGCCGTTGCCCCGCGAGCAGGATGGAGGCGTCCGCGCCTGAACCCTGCATCTCTATCGTGCTGCGATAATGCTGCTGCATCTCGCACATCGCATCGCCGACCAGTTGCGCCGCCCTGTGCATCGTCGCGCAATTGAGGATGCTTTCGACATCAGGATCAAACTGCGAATCCTTGATCGCGCGGCCCAACATCGTCTTGACGCCCTGCGTGATCGACAGGTTGCCCGAACACAGCAGGACAAACGCCCGCTCGCCTGGCACGCTGTAGGTGAAGCTTTTCCGAAAGCGGGCGATATTATCCATGCCCGCATTGGTGCGAGTGTCCGACAGCATGACCAGGCCCTGATCCACGCGTACCGCCACACAATAGGTCATAGCCCAACGGGCTCCTATATTCGTTCAACCCTGCGGGATGGCTGTCTGAAGGCTTTGCTGCTGCTGGCGTTGCAACTGCCTTTCTTCCACCCCTTCCTCCGCCTGCGCGATCCGCACGTCCGCGTCAATCCACATCTCGCCAGCCGCCGTTACTGATCCCCTGATCGGCGCCGCAGCATCGGCATCCAACCCGGACGCGAGCCGCAAATAGCGCTCTGTCACACATACCCGGTTGGACGGATCGAAGCCGACCCACCCCAGGTCCGGCACCAAAGCCTCCACCCAGGCATGGGTTTCATGCAGGGCGACACCGCCCTCCGCCAGCAGATATCCAGTAACGTAGCGCGCCGGGATACCCAATGTCCGCGCGGCGGCGATGAATATCTGCGCATGATCCTGACATACCCCTGCCCCCAATGCGAACGACTCCGCCGCCGTCGTGGCCGAAAATGTCACGCCGCTGCGATAAGCGACAGCATCACTGACTGCCGCCGACAGAGCGTGCAGCCGTGCCAGCGGCCCATCTTGGTCTGGCAGGGAAAGCGCCATGGCGCGGATCGCTTCGGAAGCGCGGGTAAGCGGCGTGTCCCGCAGGAAATAGGCAGCCGGCACGCCTCGACCGACAGTGCCCGACACGCCGCTCGTATCCTTGGTTTCGACCAATCCCTCAGCGACGATCGAAGCGTCTTCCAGCCGATCATGGCGTATCCAGACGGCCTCCATCTCGCCGAAGCTATTGGGGCGGAACGCCTCGACCGGCTCGTCATTCACACTGACCCGCCAATCCAGCACCTTCTGCGACGCCGTATCGATCGGCACCAGCTTCAGGCGCATCGCAACGCGGCCCGCCGCCGCTGCGTAGCGATAGGTCGTCTGATGACGCACCAGCAGTTTCACGGCGTGCGGCGCTCCTTCATCCGAAATGATAGGTCTGGGCGATCTCCGCACCCAGTTGATTGGTCATCTTCAACCCACCCTGCACCGTTTCGTGCAGGCCAACACGGAAAATCTCCCCGCTGTCCAGTTGTTCCAGGTCGTTCACCATCTGGCGCACGGTCTCATGGCAAGTGCCCCGGCCATTATGCCATCCCGCCAACCGGTTGAGCCGATAAGCAAGCTGGTCGTAACAATAGGCAACGCTGCGCGGAAACAGCCGGTTCAGCATCAGGAAATCCGTGATCTGCCAGGGCGTATAGGTACCGCCATAGACATGATGGTAGGCCCGTGCCCCCGACAAGGCATAGAGCACCGAGGTCCATTGATAATGATCGCGGTTGCCGCCGATAACCTCGGTTTCCGGCAGCAGCACATAATATTTGACGTCCAACAGCCGCAACGTCATCTGCGCCCGTTCCAGCGCCGCCCCCGCCCGCAGGAAATCATGTCCTTCATTGCGCAGCTGTCCCGAATGAGCCGCACCGCGGAAAGTCATCACTCGGGTCTTCACCCAGTCGATCAGAGCGGGAAGCTGCTGCCGCGCCTCACCCAAGTCATAACTGTCGAGCTTGCGCCACCCTTCATTCAGCGCTTCCCACATATCCTGGGTCAGCATGGTCCGCGCTGATTTCGCATTGGCCCGCGCCCTCAGCAGGCAGGAGCGTATCGAGCTCGGATTATCCAGGTCCAGCATCAGATAGGCGACAGCGTCACTTTCCGTAACCTGCACGCCCTCAGGAAATCGGCCCCCGACCCCGGTCGCGCGAACAACCGAACGCCACTCGTCCCTGTGGTGCGCGCCCGGCAGGATCGCCATACGCTGCCCCATCGTCAGCAGCCGCGCCGTAGCCTCCGCCCGCTCCATGTAGCGCGCCATCCAGTAGAGATTTTCCGCGGTGCGGCTCAGCATGGGCCCGACCTCCTATTGCCCGTCGCCCCACCAGTCTCCGTCATCCCGGCGAACGCTGGGATCTCAGGTGAGGGGGCACCGCGCAGGCTCAAGGGATCCCAGCGTTCGCCGGGATGACAACAGCGGCAAGATACGCGCAAGCTCACCATCAATCCTGCAACACCCATGTATCCTTCACCCCACCCCCCTGACTGGAGTTCACCACCAGCGACCCCTCGGTCAGCGCCACGCGGGTAAGCCCGCCGGGCACCAGCCGGATCTGCTTGCCCACCAGGCAATAGGGCCGAAAATCAGCGTGCCGCCCAACGACCGAAGCGGGCCCAAGCGTCGGCACGGTGGACAGATCAAGCGTGGGCTGTGCGATAAACTCGCCCGGATTAGCCCTGATCCGGTCAGCGTAGGCCGCGATTTCCGCAGTTGTCGATTTGGGCCCGATCAGCATCCCATAGCCGCCCGACCCATGCACCTCTTTCGCCACCAGCTCGTGCAGATGCTCCAGCACATAGGCGCATTCATCAGGCTTACCGCACTGCCATGTCTGGATATTGTCCAGGATCGGCTGCTCACCCAGGTAAAATCGGATCATCTCCGGCACATAGATATAGACCGCCTTGTCGTCCGCGATCCCTGCCCCCGGTGCCGATGCCAGCGTCACCCCGCCATTGCGATACACGTTGAAGATGCCCGGAATCCCCAACATGCTGTCAGGCCGGAACACCAGCGGGTCCAGATATTCGTCATCGATCCGGCGGTAGATGACGTCGACCTGCTTGGGACCAAGCGTCGTCTTCATCCACACCCGCTCCTCGTCGACGAAGAGGTCAGCGGGCTCCACCAGCTCGACGCCCATCAGGTCGGCGAGGAAGCTATGCTCATAATAGGCGCTGTTGAGCGAGCCTGGCGTCAACACCACCACCACGGGGTCGCCCTTGCATGCTGGCGGCGCGACCTCCTTCAGGCTTTTCAGCAGCTCGGCGGGATAATCATCCACCGGCGCCACCAGCCCCTGCGCGAACAGCTCTGGGAACATGCGCGTCATGATTTCGCGATTTTCGAGCATGTAGGACACACCCGACGGCGTCCGGCAATTATCCTCCAGCACTTCGAACCGCGACGGGCCGGTTCGCACGATGTCGATCCCGACAATGTGGCTGTACACCTTCCCAGGCGGCGTAAAGTCGGCCATCTCAGCGAGATAGGCGCTGTTCTGGTAGATGATGTCAGCGGGCATGATCCCCGCCTTCACGATTTCGCCGCGATGATAGACGTCGTGCAGGAAAGCATTGAGCGCCCGTGCCCGCTGCCTTATGCCCCGGTCCAGCACCCGCCATTCCTGCGCGGTGAATATACGTGGCAGCAGATCGAACGGGATCAGCCGCTCTGGATCGCCCCCTTCGCCGTAGACCGCGAAAGTGATTCCGATCCGCCTGAAGATCGCTTCGGCCTCATCCAGTCGCCGGTTCAGGCCCGCTATCCCTGTTCGCTCCACCCAATTCTGCACCTCGGCATAGCAAGGCCGTATCGAACCATCCGGCTCAAACATTTCGTGGAAGGGCAAAGCGTCGATCCTCCCTCGGGCCAAGCCCGGTTGTGCGTTGCAACATTAGTGCAACGTGCCCGAGCGATTGCAAGCGCAAAAAGTGCCCCAGCCGCCCGGTCGGATAGATTTTTGTTGAATGCTCCCCACCCTGCCCAACAGAAATTGCGCGTGTCGAAGCAAACCCCGTTGACCCCATTAGCGCCTCTGCTTATAGCGCGCCCACCGCAGGGGCACCGCCCCGCGCAGCCCATGGGGCGGAGTAGCTCAGCTGGTTAGAGCAGCGGAATCATAATCCGCGTGTCGGGGGTTCAAGTCCCTCCTCCGCTACCATATTTCAATTTCGACAGACGAATGGGCAGGATCAGCCGATCGCATGGGCGGCCAGCTTCTTGTAAAACGTCACCCATGCCTCATGCACCTTTCGAATATGCGGGTTGTCCGCACGCGCGGCCAGATACTGATTGCGCTCCGCCAACTGTTCGAAACGCGCCTGTTCATTCACATTCATGGTTTACGAATGGTTCCCGTCAGCTTTGAAGCGCAGGAAAGCCCTGGAAGCGGGAAAAGTTCAACGAAATGAAGGTTAACGCCGTTAGCGGGCCCGTTACGTGCGGTGAACGGCGCCAGGACCGCGATTGCTGCATCGCAACTCGCTGATCCGGCTTGCGTATCGAGTATTTTTACAGACTGCTTTGCACCAGCGAAAACGCATGCGAGAGCAATCGATAGACCTCGGTGGCTGCAAAGCCCGCTACACCAAGGGCGAGGAACAGGAATACCCCATATTGGAACACCGCTGACCATCGCCGGCTATTTTCGAGCTGGCGCGCGATCCGGGCGTCCGCCTCGATCCGCGATTGGGAACGGCGTTCATAGGACGTGTCGGTATCACTGGCAGACTTGGGCCGCGAGGCTAGGCGCGGCTCGTTGATTATCGCCGCTACGTCCAGCCTGCCCTGCGCCTGGATTCCGAAGAATCGCTCCTTTCGCCAGACAACGCGCCCGACGATAGTCTGCTTGCCCCGCCTGATTTCGATATAGGTGCCACGGCTGGGGGCGTCATCGCAGGCCAACAGCGCGCCCCCGGACGACAAATTGTGGATGACCACCTCGACCCAGCTTGGGCCAGTGTTCATCCGTGCCGGGATCAACACCGGCTGGCGTGCCTCGCGGGGCTTATATCCGATCTGTAACGACTTGAGCACCCGACAGCCCCTTATAGCCCGATGCCTGATAAGCGAATATAGTGAACAGAAATCTAACGATAAAAGGCGCGCGGAGAGCACGTCAAATCTGGGCAGGGTCGGCTCAACCTCTCAGATTTCCAGTTGCGATCCCAATTCGACAACGCGGTTCGTTGGCAGCTTGAAGTAGGCCATTGGACTTTCCGCGTTGCGCACCATCCACGCGAACAGGCGCTCGCGCCACATGGCCATGGTGGGCCGGGATGAAGGCACCAGCGTCTCTCTGCTCAGGAAATAGCTGGTGTCCGCAACGCCGATCGGTCCCCCACAGTCGCGCACCGCCTTCATCGCGGCGGGAACATCGACATTTTCCATGAAGCCGTGCCGCAGGATCAGGCGATAAAAGCCCGCGCCATGATCTTCCGCACTCGTGCGCCCGTCATAGGGCAGATGCGGAACATCTTCGGTTCGCACCGTCAGGATGATGTTGCGCTCATGCAGGATGCGATTGTGCTTCACATTATGCAGCAGCGCTGGCGGAACCCCCTCGGCCGTTGAGGACAGGAAGATCGCGGTCCCCGGCACCCGCTTCAATGACGCGCCTGCGGACTTGATGAAAAGCTCCAGGTCCATGGCGTCTTCCAGCAAATAGCGCCGCATGATCCGCCGTCCCGTCGCCCAGGTGGTGAGCACCACGAACGATACGCCTGCAACGAGCAGCGGGAACCATCCCCCATCCGGGATCTTCGTCGCGTTCGAAAGGAAATAGGCGCCATCCACGATCAGGAACAGCCCGACGACCAGCCCTGCCGCCATGGGGTTCCAACGCCACACGCTGAAGGTCAGCACCGCCATCAGGCAGGTGGTGATGACCATCGTGCCCGTCACCGCGATGCCATAGGCTGCCGCCAGATTGCTTGAGCTGCCAAAGCCCAGAACCAGCATGATGACCAGCGCGAGCAGCGTCCAGTTGATGAGCGGCACATAAACCTGCCCCGCCGTCGAAGCGCTGGTATGCAATATCCGCAGGCGCGGCAGGAATCCCAGCTGCACCGCCTGCCGCGTCACCGAAAACGCACCCGATATCACCGCCTGGCTAGCAATCACGGTCGCCATCGTCGCGAGTATGACCAGTGGCAATCTGGCCCATTCGGGAGCCATCAGGAAGAATGGATTTTGCGCCGCCGCAGGCTCATCCAGCAGCAGCGCTCCCTGCCCAAGATAATTGAGCATCAGGCACGGGAACGCCGCGTACAGCCAGGCGATGCTGATCGCCTTGCGCCCGAAATGCCCCATGTCGGCATAGAGCGCCTCCGCGCCCGTTACCGCCAACACGACTGACCCCAACGCCAGAAATGCGAGCTTCGGATCGATGACGAAAAAGTGCAGTGCCCACCAGGGATTGACGATCGCCAGGATTTCCGGATGTCGCCAAATATTGGCGGCGCCAAGGATGGCGAGCACCAGAAAATAGATCACCATGATCGGCCCGAACAGCGCGCCGACTCGCGCCGTCCCGATGCTCTGGATCACGAACAGCGCGATCAGGATCAAGATCGCTGTCGGCAGCACCAGCGGCGTCAGCCCCGCCTGTACGACCGTGAGGCCCTCGACGGCCGACAACACCGACACCGCCGGGGTGATGATCGCGTCGCCATAGAATAACGCCGTGGCGAGCACGCCAAGGGCAGCGATCGTCGGCGACCAGCGCGTCTCGCCCATCCGTCGTCCGATCAACGCCAGCAGCGCCATGCTGCCACCCTCGCCATTATTGTCGGCCCGCAGGATGATGAACACATATTTGACCGTGACGACCAGCGTCATGGTCCAGAAGATCAAGGAGAGCACGCCATAGATATGGACCGGATCGACCGCCAGCGGGTGGTGGCCAACGAAGGTCTCCTTCAACGCGTAGAGCGGCGAGGTCCCGATGTCGCCGAACACCACCCCCAGCGCCCCGAGCGCGAGTCCGGGCACCGGACCATGCGCCGTTTGTCCCTCCGCGCTCACCGGAAAGTGCTTGTCAGCCATAAGGAAAAAAACCCCACACTTGGCGATCGCCTATGCCACAACCTGGGACCGCAACGCCATGGGGGACATATGGCCGCAAACATTTATAATCTGGCATCTCGCGGCCTAAAAAGCCTTGGGCACCACTTGTCAGCTTGGGGAAAGCGCGCCAAGGACGGCAGCAACTTGGACAGAGGGGATGCTCGCCGATGAGCTATTATGACGTTCTGATCGTAGGCGCGGGCCATGCGGGGGCGCAGGCGGCCATTTCGCTTCGTCAGCTCGGCTTCGAAGGATCCATCGCCATGATTGGCGACGAAAAATATCCTCCCTATGAACGCCCGCCACTGTCGAAGGAATATTTTGCCGGCGACAAGACCTTCGACCGCATCCTCATCCGCCCCGCCGCCTTCTGGCAAGAGCGCAATGTCGACATGCTGCTCGGCCACCGGGTAAAGGCTGTCGATCCCGAGGCGCAGACGGTCACCGCGGGCAATGAGCAGATCGGCTATGGCAAGCTCATCTGGTGCACCGGCGGCAGCCCGCGCATGCTGACATGCGGCGGGGCCGATGCGGCCAACGTCCATGCCGTGCGCCGCCGCGACGATGTCGACGCCATGATGGCGAAGATGGACCAGATCAATCATGTGGTCGTGATCGGCGGCGGCTATATCGGGCTGGAAGCAGCCGCTGTCCTGACGAAGTTCGGCAAGAAGGTGGTGCTGCTCGAAGCGCTCGACCGAGTCCTTGCCCGCGTCGCCGGGGAAGAACTCTCCCGCTTCTACGAGGCCGAGCATCGCGCGCATGGCGTAGACCTGCGTACCGGCGCCAAGATGGATTGCATAGAGGTGCAGGACGGCAAGGCGACCGCCGTGCTGATGCAGGATGGCGAGCGCATCGAAACCGACATGGTCATCGTGGGCATCGGCATCGTGCCTGAAACCGGCCCGCTGATCGCGGCAGGCGCGGCGGGTGGCAATGGCGTCGATGTCGACGAATATTGCCGCACCAGCCTGCCCAACATCTACGCCGTTGGCGACTGCGCATCGCACGCCAACCGCTTTGCCCGCGGCGCGCAACTTCGCCTCGAATCGGTGCAGAACGCCAATGATCAGGCGAAGACCGCCGTCGCCCATATCATGGGCAAGGAAGAGGCCTATGACGCCGTGCCCTGGTTCTGGTCCAACCAATATGACCTGAAACTTCAGACCGTTGGCCTTTCCATCGGCCATGACCATACGATCCTGCGCGGCGATCCGGCCACCCGCAGCTTCTCGGTCCTGTATCTGAAGGGAGGCAAGCTCATCGCGCTCGATTGCGTCAATGCGGTCAAGGACTATGTGCAGGGCCGCGCCCACGTCCTGTCGGGCGCCCTCCTCGATCAGACACAGTTGGCCGACTCGTCGGTCCCGCTGAAGGAAGTCGGTCTCGCCTGAGACCGGCCTCTCAGGGCGCGAACCGACGGAAGAAACTGTCCTGATTCCATTCGGGCCGCGCCTGCGCATTGGCGATACGCAGCGTGACGGCCGTCACATAGTCATTCAGTTTCACGGACTCGCCGGGCATCACCGGCTGACTGCTGTCGTCGAAGGGTGAGTGATAGATGTTCGCCCGCCAGGCCTTTTCCAATTCGGCTTCTGGCGTGCCTGCCTTGAACCCATATTTGAAGAACAGCGCCGGGATTCCAGCACGGACAAAGCTATACTGATCCGACCGGATGAACACATTGCGTTCCGGGAATGGGTCTGGCGTGATGGGCAGCCGCATCTCCGCACTCACCGCAGCCGCCTCATTGCCCAGACTGCTCTGATCGTAGCCGATGGGCGTGACGCTCGTCAGGGGAAAGATCGGCAGCGCCATGTCGAAATTCAGATTGGCCACCATAGACCCACGCGCGACAGTCGGGCGCTTTGCAAAATAGGCCGACCCCAGCAGCCCCTTCTCCTCGCCCGTGACGATCGCGAACAGGATCGACCGGCGCGGCTTCACCTTCCCTTCACGCAACGCCCGCGCGATCTCGATCAGGCTCGCCACGCCGGATGCGTTGTCGAGCGCCCCGTTGTAGATCGCATCGCCCTTTACCGGCGTTCCCACTCCATGCCCGTCCAGATGCGCTGAAAGCACCACATATTCGCCCCGAAGCCGCTTGTCGGTCCCCGGCAACAGCGCGATCAGGTTGAATCCGGTCAGGTCGGAACGCTTCGCCGCAATCCGGGCCTTCAACCGCTGCACCAGGGGAAAGCGCGGCACTTCTGCCGAGCTATCCGCCGCTTTCACGATCGCGCCAAAGTCACGCCCCGACCCTTCGAACAGGATGTGCGAACGGGCCGGATCCAGTTGGGCGGACATAAAGGGCGCCCCATTGTCGCGTAACGCTGGATCCTTGAGATAGAGCGCAGGCTGTGCCGCCAGTGCGATGCGCCTTGCCCACGGCACTTCCACCTGCCCCGGCGTCACGAGCGTGATCAGTCCCACTGCCCCCTGACGCGCAAGCCAGCCCGCACGCTCCGATCGGGCATGCGACTTCAGCGCCCCGGAAATACCCGCAGGCCCGCCGGAAATGACGACGGCGATCTTGCCCTTGAGGTCCAGCCCAGCGAAATCATCATGCCCGGCTTCAGGCAGATGCAGCCCATATCCTGCGAAAACCAGCGGCGCGTCCACATGCTCGGGCACCGGCCCGCCGCCGCCCGACAGGATCAAATCTCCTGATATGCTGAGCGATTTTTCTCCGGCGGGCCCCACAAGCACCGCGCTGCTCTCACCCGCCAATATGGATTGTTCGACAAAGGAGATCGGCTGGCGATACCCATCCGTGCCGGCAGGCTTGAGGCCAACCTTGCGGAATTGTTCGACCACATAGTCTGCCGCTCGCTCATATCCCTGCGATCCGGTCGCCCGGCCCTCATTGGCGTCGCTTGCCAGCACCTCCACATGGCGCCACCATCGCTCCGCTCGATCCGGCGCCTCCGCAGCGAGGGCGGACGCGCCCAGCAGCGACAGCGAAAGCAAGGACAGCACACGGATCAAAGGACATCTCCCGCATCAATGATGGCAATCCAATTTGCCTCATCCCGTCTGACGAGCAAGCCTGAACAGACCCGCCATCGGCACTTGCAGCCACGGCAGGCGTCGCTATCACCTTGAAGCAAATGCGCTTTGTAACGAAGGGCCAGGATATGACAGGTCGATTGCCAAAGCTCCTCTGGCCCCTCGCCGCAGGCGCTGTCCTCATGTCCGCGCCCGCCACATCGGCGACGCGCGGCTATACGATCACCAGCTTCGACGCGATCCGGGTCGATGCCCCGGTGGAAGTGATCATCACCACCGGCGCCGGTGCGTCTGCCAAGGTCGATGGAGACCAGTCGCTGATCGAAAGGCTGCGCATTGACGTGTCCGGGCGGCTGCTCACGATCAGGATGGATCGCCCCCGACCGGGCGAAAAAAGCGGCGGCCGCGCCACTGTGCGGCTGTCGACCGGCACGCTGGAAAGGCTGGTTCTGACCGGCGGAGGCTCCATCTCGGTCAGCAGGATGAAGGGCTTGCGCGGAGAGATCGTGCTTGGCGGCAACGGCGACGTCAGCGTAGCAGCGGTGGACGTAGACCAGCTCAACCTTGGCGTCGCGGGCGCAGGCCGTGCAACGCTGGCGGGGCGAGCGGCTGTCGCCACGGTGCGCGTCAACGGTCCCGGCGCAGTCGCTGCCGAGGGCTTGCGCGTCCGTCAGGCGAGGGTCAGCAATGACGGCCCCGGCAATGTCGCGCTGACCGCCGACGTCACCGCCAAAATCTCTGCATCCGGCTCGGGCGACGTTACCGTCGTGGGCAAGGCTGCCTGCCAAGTGGAAAATCGGGGCACGGGCCGCATCTCTTGCGGTGGCGAAGCCTATTAGTGCGCCATCTCAGCGCGCCGAAGCTTTTCAAGGCAACAACCGGTCCCAGGCCGTAGCGCGACCCGGCCCCGCTGTTTAAGTCAAATCTTGTCGACGCCCCCCCTTCGGCACACCCCCTCAATAGAGGCCTTCCGCTAAGCTTATCAAAGTCTTTACTCGGCGCGGCATAGACCATCAGGCATCAGACATTGCCGGATTGTCCCATGTTCGCTCGCGCACTTCTCCTCTTTCTCTTCATGGCGTCCCCGCAGACAGCCGAAGCGCAGGTGGCTGTGGCCGTCGCGGACAGCGGAGACACCGCCTGGATGATCGTCTGTGCCATCCTTGTCCTGATTGCCGGACTTCCTGGCCTGCTGCTGCGCCACGCTGGGCTGGTCAACGCGCGAAGCGCTCTCTCGGCGAGCACGCAGCTTGTGATCGTCGCCGCAGGCGCATCGCTCGCCTGGGCAATTGCGGGATATAGCCTAAGCTTTGCTCCCGGCAGCGAATGGTTGGGCGGCGGAGCGAACCTGCTGCTCGCCAACCTTGGCGCACTGAAGGAAGGGCTAACCGTTCCGGAATCGGCCTTCGTCCTGTTCCAGATGGCGCTGGCGTTGTTTGCCGTCTGCCTCATTCCCGGCGCCACGGCCGGGCGAGCCCGCTTCGGCTGGACGGCGGCCCTTGCCCCTCTCTGGCTGCTCATTGTCTACGCCCCGCTGGTTCATGGCATCTGGGGCGGCGGCTGGCTCGCAAGGCTCGGCGTAATCGATTTTTCTGGGGCGCTCGTCATTCATATGAGCGCGGGCTTCTCCGCACTTGCGCTCTCCCTCATCCTTGGGCGCCACCCCCGGCAAGCTGCCAAAAACCACGCGCCTGTGCTCAGCGTCGCAGGGGGCATATTGGTCTGGATCGGTTGGGCCGGGCTCTCCGGCGGCTGGGCGCTTGGCGCTACCGACAATGCCGCGACTGCCATCCTCAACACGCATTTCGCTGCCTGCGCGGGCGCGCTTGCATGGGCAATATCGGATCGGGCGGCAAGTGGCCGCGTCAGCGCCACCGGCATCATGTCAGGCGCCATCGCTGGCCTCGCCGCCATCTCTGCGTCCGCGGCTCTCTGCGGTCCGGGAGGCGCGATGCTGATCGGCCTCGTCGCTGCGCTGCTCTGCCGCATTGCAAAGGCGGCCTTCGGACGCGGCGTCGATGACCCGGCGTCGGTGTTTCTGCTCCACGGCCTTGGCGGGCTTATCGGCGCCCTGCTGCTTCCGTTCTTCGTTCAGCCCTTCCTCGGCGGGGTCGGGTTCGAGGAGGATGTCAGCCTCTTCACCGCCGTACTGAGCCAGTGTGCGGGCATCATAGCCGTCGCGCTATGGGCGATGGCGGGAACCTCCATCATCGCGCTGATGATATCGACCGTCCTGCCCATGCGCCTCACGACAGAAGAAGCAGCAGAGGGTCTCGATCAGGCCGATCATGGTCAACAGGGTTGGGACTTCCGCTGACGCCATGGGTATTGCCGTCGGCATCTTCGCCCATCAGGAAGAACGACGCATCGGCATCTGCCTTGCCTCCCTTCCGCTGGATCGGGCGGACACCGTCTATCATGTCCTCGTCAATGGCTCGACCGACGCCACGACCGCACACGCTCGGGAAGCGGCTGCGGGCCGACCCAATGTCCGCGTGCATGACATTGTGCAGGGCGGCAAGTCGCGGACGTGGAACCACCTCATCCATGATCTGCTCGATGGCACGGACGAAGCGGTCATCCTGCTCGATGGCGATGCCCAGATTGCGCCCGGCTCCATTGACGCGCTGGCCGTTGCGGTGCGACCGGAAGGGGTGAATGCGGCGGCCGGCATGCCCCTCAATGGCCGCATGGCGGCGCGTTATCGCCATCTTCTGAAGACTGAGGGCGGCCTATTTGGCGATCTCTACGCGCTCTCCGGTCCTTTCGTGAACCGGATCCGTAACCGCTGCTTGCGTTTGCCCGATGATCTGATTGGCGATGATGGGCTTGTCGCGGCCTGGGCCAATACCGACCTTCAACCCGACGCTGCCTGGCAGCGCAGCCGCGTCGTCGCTTGTGAAGAGGCAGGCTTTCTTTGCGAGCCGGTGCGCCTTGCCAACCCTGGCAGTTGGCGCATGCAATATCGGCGGATGACCAACTATTCGCTGCGCTTCTTCCAGAACCGCATCGTCTCCGACATCATGGGCCGTGAGGGGCCCGATGGCCTGCCGCGCGAACTGCGCAGCCTTTACGCCGCATGGCTCCCCCGCCTCAGCCCTCGTTCCGGTCCCACTGGTTGGTTCGACCGAAAGGCGCTGAAACGGATGCGGCAGGCATCAACTTAGCGGTCCTTGCCTGCCAGCTCCTTGTTGATGAAGAGCGCCAGCCCCGTCACCACCGCGCCGGAGAACAGGTACGCGCCAGAAGCCGCCAATCCGAACGTGACCGACAGCGCCAGCGCCACCAGCGGCGCAAAGCCCGCGCCCACCAGCCAAGCAAGGTCCGAAGTCAGCGCCGACCCGGTATAACGCGTTGCGGTCGAGAAATTGGACGCGACCACGCCCGACGACTGGCCAAAGCTCAATCCCAGCAGCATGAACCCCAGGATCATGAACGCGATCTCCGCCAGCTCACCGCCGTTCAGCAGCAGCGGCGCGGCGATGCTGAAAATACCAATGCCCGCCGCCGACCATGCCAGCAGCTTGCGTCGTCCCACCATGTCGGCGACGAACCCCGACACGATGATTGCCAGCACGCCCACGCTCGCGCCGATCGCCTCGATCACCAGGAAGCGCTCCAGCGGCTGCTTCGTATAAAGCGCGATCCACGACAGCGGGAACACCGACACCATGTGGAACAGCGCAAAGCTCGCCAGCGGGGCAAAGGCGCCGATGACGATGTTCCGCCCTTCCGTCCGCACCGTTTCGACGACGGGAGAAGGCTGCAACTCGCGCGCCTCGAACAGGCGCTCGAACTCGTGCGTTACCACGATGCGGAGCCGCGCGAACAGCGCCACCACGTTGATAGCGAACGCCACGAAGAAGGGATAGCGCCACCCCCACGCCAGGAAATCCGCGTCGGACAGCACGGACAGGAAGAAAGCGAACAGGCCGCTCGCCACCACAAGCGCCAGCGGCGCGCCCAGTTGCGGCATCATCGCATACCAGCCGCGCTTGTTCTGCGGCGCATTCAGCGACAGCAGGGAGGCAAGCCCGTCCCACGTCCCGCCGAGCGCCACGCCCTGCCCCGCACGGAACACCGCCAGCAGCACCGCTGACCATATCCCGATCGTGTCATATCCCGGCAGGAAGGCGATGAACGCCGTCGATCCGCCCAGCAGGAACAGCGCGATGGTCAGCTTTACGCCGCGCCCATAGGCCCGGTCGACCGCCATGAAGATGAACGACCCGATCGGCCGCGTCACGAACGCCAGCGCAAAGATCGCGAAGGACCAGAGCGTTCCCGCCAGGGGACTGAGATAGGGAAAGACCAAGGCGGGGAACACGATGCACGAAGCGATCGCATAGACGAAGAAATCGAAAAATTCCGACGTCCGCCCGATGATGACGCCAATGGCGATCTCGCCCGGCGCGACCTTGTGATCGCGCGCGGTGACGAGGCGCGCGTCGCGCTCCATCTGCGTGGAGGATGGCGTGGTGGTCGCGGCGTTCATCAGTCTGGACAAGCCTTCATGCTGCGAAACGATCCATGCCCAACATCATTGCAGCATAGCGAATCGCTCCGGTGGTCGAAAGGCCATTGCCCCATTTTGCGCCTGCGAGGGGATAGGACAAAAGGTCCAATGTCGATCCCAATGCCTCCCCCTTATGCGGGCTTCATGACCGCACGCCCTCGCCCCTTTTGCCAAGCTTTTCTGCGCCGACTCGCGCCCTTGCTGCTGCTGCCGCTCGGCGCGTGCAACTGGGTGGTCATGTCCCCTGCAGGCGATGTCGCAGTGCAGCAGCGTGACCTGATCATCATCTCGACGGTGCTCATGCTGCTGATCATCTTGCCGGTGATGGCGACGACGATCTGGTTCGCCTGGCGCTACCGGGAAAAGGCTCAGGCGAAGGATTATGATCCCGATTGGGACCATTCCACCAGCCTGGAACTGCTGATCTGGTCGGCTCCGCTGCTGATCATCATTGCGCTCGGCGCCATCACCTGGACCAGCACGCACCTGCTAGATCCCTATCGCCCGATCGAACGCATCGATTCTGAGCGCAAGGTCGATCCCGCCGCCAAGCGGCTCCAGGTCGAAGTGGTCGCGCTCGACTGGAAATGGCTGTTCATCTACCCGGAGCTGGGGATCGCCACGGTGAATGAACTGGCCGCCCCGATCGACCAGCCGATCGAGTTCAAGATCACCTCATCCACCCTGATGAACAGCTTCTTCGTGCCAGCGCTCGCCGGACAGATTTACGCGATGCCCGGCATGCAGACGGTGCTCCACGCTGTCGCCAACAAACCCGGCGATTTCGAAGGCTTCTCCGCCAACTATTCCGGCGCAGGCTTCTCCAACATGCGCTTCCGTTTCAAGGCGATGGACCAGGCCGGGTTCGACCGCTGGGTCGCGCAGGTGAAGGGCAGCAACGCAACGCTCGACCGCGCCACCTATGTGAAGCTGGAGCAGCCCAGCGAAAAAGTGCCGCCCATATATTTCGCCAGCGTAGAGCCAAGGCTGTTCCACGCCGCGGTCAACATGTGTGCCCAGCCCGGCAAGCGCTGCATGGATGAGGTCATGATGACCGACATGCACGGCGGCGCTGGCAAGGAGTCGGCGCGCGATACCGAAGGCCTGCGCCATGACGGCACGATCGACGTCGGCGGCTTCCATCCGGTCGCGCCCCGCAAGAAGGGCGAAATCGCCCAACCGTCCGGCATGACGCCAGCCGCCGAGCGCACACCCGCCGAGCAGGGCAATCAGGCACCCGGCCAGAAGGATGCCGATGGACATTTCGGCGGGCATTCGGGTGGTCATCATGGGCATGGGGGAATGTGAACGCCATGCCCTGTCAATCCGTCCGTCGTCGTGACGAACCATGCGGAGTGTCACGCGCACTCCTCCCCCACCCATTCCTTCCAAGGCCCTGACCGCCATGTCCCCTCATCCCGCATCCGAAAATAGCGGCATCTGGAAACTGATCTTCGGCCGGCTCGACTGGAGCGCGATCCCGATCCATGAGCCCATCCTGATCGGCACCTTCGCGGCGGTCGCAATTGGCGGCGTGGCGATCCTTGGCCTTGTCACCAAATACCGCCTGTGGGGCTGGCTGTGGCGTGACTGGTTCACGACCGTCGACCACAAGCGCATCGGCATCATGTACATGATCCTCGGCCTCATCATGTTCCTGCGCGGCTTTGCCGACGCGATCATGATGCGGCTTCAGCAGGCGATGGCGTTCAACGGGGCGGAAGGCTATCTGAACGCACATCACTATGATCAGATCTTCACGGCGCATGGCGTCATCATGATCTTCTTCGTGGCGATGCCGATGATCACCGGGATCATGAACTATATGGTCCCGCTTCAGATCGGCGCGCGCGACGTCAGCTTCCCCTTCCTCAACAATTTCAGCTTCTGGATGACCACGGCTGGCGCGGTCATCACCATGATGTCGCTGTTCGTGGGCGAATTCGCCCGCACCGGCTGGCTCGCCTATCCGCCGCTGTCAGGCATCGCCTACAGCCCAGGGGTCGGCGTCGATTATTATATCTGGGGGCTCCAGATAGCAGGCATCGGCACGCTCTTGTCGGGCGTCAACCTGATCGCCACCATCGTGAAGATGCGCGCGCCGGGCATGTCGATGATGAAGCTGCCGATCTTCGTCTGGACCTCGCTCTGCTCCAACATCCTGATCGTCGCCGCATTCCCGGTGCTGACGGCCGTTCTCGCGCTGCTCAGCCTCGACCGCTACGTCGGCACGGCCTTCTTCACGAACGACATGGGCGGCAATCCCATGATGTATGTGAACCTCATCTGGATCTGGGGCCACCCGGAAGTCGACATCCTGATCCTGCCTCTGTTTGGCGTCTATTCGGAAGTGTCGGCGACCTTCGCGGGCAAGCGGTTGTTCGGCTATACCTCGATGGTCTACGCGACGGTGGTGATCACCATCCTCTCTTATGTCGTGTGGCTGCATCACTTCTTCACCATGGGATCAGGGGCGAGCGTCAACAGCTTCTTCGGCATCACCACC
>JAEZCS010000195.1 GCA_023433445.1 Pseudomonadota bacterium
CCTCTGCCACGCGGCGGATCGCTTCCTCGATCGCTTCGATCGTCCAGGACTGGACGGAATCAAGAGCGTCGGCTGTCTTCCCAAGCAGCTCGCGCGCCGAGTCGTCTAGCAGAGCCATTGCCTTGTCGTCAAAATCCAGAGGGCGGCTCTTGAACAGAAACTCGGCGCCCTCAGCGATTTCGTTCAGGGTCTTGGCGCGGGGCTTGAGCGAAGGCATGGCCTGCGCAAGCAATGTCTGGGCTTCTTCCCCCAGGGTTGTACCAAGCCGTTGCGCGACGCGGGGCAAGACCAGTTCCGCGAGGCGCTGATCGTCCGCTTCGCGCAGGTAGAATGCGTTAAGATTTTCCAGCTTCTTGATGTCGAAACGGGATGGCGACCGGCCTACGCCGCCAAGGTCGAACAATTCCACCGCTCGATCCCGGGAAATGGTTTCCTCATCGCCATAGCCCCAGCCAAGGCGCAGGAGATAATTGAGCACCGCCTCAGGCAGCATCCCCATCTCATCGCGATATGCGTCAACACCCAGAGCGCCGTGCCGCTTCGAGAGCTTCGCGCCGTCCGAACCATGGATTAGGGGGATGTGGGCATAAACAGGTTGTTCCCAACCCATCGCCTTGATGATTCCAAGCTGGCGGAACGCATTGTTCAGATGGTCGTCGCCCCGGATAACGTGCGTAACGCCCATATCATGGTCGTCGACGACCACGGCGAGCATGTAAGTTGGCGTGCCATCTGAACGCAGCAGGATCATATCATCCAGCTCTGCATTCTGCACTACGACGCGTCCCTGCACGGCGTCGTCGATGACCGTCTCGCCGTCGCGCGGCGCCTTCAAGCGGATGACGAAGGGAGCGCCCGCCGGTGCTTCGGAAGGATCGCGATCGCGCCAGCGCCCGTCATAGCGCATCGGCTGTTTAGCGGCGCGCTGCTGTTCCCGCAGTTCCGCTAATTCTTCCGGAGTGGCGTAACAGCGATAGGCGTGCCCTGCGGCAAGCAATTGGTTCGCTACCTCAGCATGCCGCTCGGAGCGTTCGAACTGGAAAACAGCGGGTTCGTCGCCGGTCAGGCCAAGCCATTCCAGGCCGTCGAAAATTGCGGCGACAGCTTCATCGGTGGAGCGGGCGCGATCCGTATCTTCGACGCGTAACAGGAACTTGCCGCCATGATGCCGAGCGAATAACCAGTTGAACAACGCTGTGCGTGCGCCGCCGATATGAAGAAATCCCGTGGGCGATGGCGCGAAACGGGTAACGACTTGCTTGTTCAAACCCGTTGCACTCACCGAATTATTCCCCGACATCCGCCTTGCTCAATCATGAACGCGACGCCCCCTAGCATGGCTTTTGAGCCACGACAAACGTCCGTTGCCCGGATCGCGAAAGGCGGCGGGCATCGACTTTTCGCGCTCATCGAAGGCTGGCTGGAGTTGGAGCGCCAACAACTGGCATTATGGATACCCGTCAGCCTGGGCATAGGCATTGCCGCTTGGTTCTCCCTTTCCAATGCGTTGGAATGGCTGGCGTTTTGCTGCTGTGCCACGGCTCTCGCATTTTGCGGTATGATGCTGCCGATCGGGGCGCGCTTGCGCCAATCGATGATATTGGGTGGCGTGCTCGCCGCCTCTGGCTGTGTGTTGATATGGTGCAAAGCCATGGCTGTCGGGTCAGCACCGCTGCCGCGCGCGGTCTTCATGGAGGTGACCGGCGAAGTCAGGTCAGTGGACGCCGTCCCTGCGCAGCAGATGAGTCGTGTGACGGTGAGGCCAGTCGAAACCGATGAACTTCCCTCGCTGATCCGGGTGAACATAGCCGAGGGGGATGTGCCGGAGGGACTTGGAAAAGGCGCCATCATCCGGTTCCGTACTCGGTTGATGCCCCCTGCCGAGGCAAGCCTGCCCGGCGCCTATGATTTTTCGCGTCGCGCCTATTTTCAGGGCATAGGAGCTACCGGAAGAGCGCTGAGGCCCATAGCTGTGCTGCGTCCGTCTGCCGAGGGCCCGCCTCTGCGCAACCGCCTGTTCGCGCACATATTGGAGAACGCCAGCGGTGACGGGGCGGGCATCGCGGCGACACTGGCTACCGGCGATAAGGGCGCCATCAGCAAGGCTGACGCCGAAGCCATGCGCCGTAGCGGCCTTGCGCATCTGCTTTCAATCAGCGGGCTCCATGTCACGGCGCTGATCGGCGGGGTCATTTTCCTTCTGATGCGAATCATGGCGCTTAGCCCACGCGCCGCATTGAATTGGCCGTTGATGCTGATCGCGGCGGCGGGCGGCGCATTGGCTGGGATCGGATATACGCTGCTCACCGGGGCGGAGGTTCCGACGGTCCGCTCCTGTATTGCCGCCTTGCTTGTGCTCGGCGGACTTGCGCTTGGCCGCGAAGCCATCACCCTGCGTCTGATTGCGGCCGGAGCGTTAATTGTTTTGCTGCTTTGGCCAGAAGCATTGGTCGGCCCAAGCTTCCAGATGAGCTTTGGGGCGGTGATCGCGCTTGTGGCCTTAAGTGAGCATCCCCGCTTCCGGTCCTTCGCGGCGGCTCGGGATGAGGGAGGGGCTCGGCGGTTGATGCGGCACCTGGCCATACTCCTTCTTTCCGGCTTTGCAGTGGAACTGGCGCTCGCGCCCATCGCGTTGGCTCATTTCCACAAGGCGGGGGTGCTGGGCGCGTTTGCCAATCTGATCGCCATTCCCCTCACCACCTTTGTGGTGATGCCCCTGGAAGCGCTGGCCTTGCTGCTGGATGTTGCGGGTCTGGGTGCCCCTGCCTGGTGGCTCACCAGCCGGGCGCTCGAGCTGCTGTTGATGATCGCCCATGGGGTGGCCTCAAGTCCATGGGCAGTCGTTACCGCGCCTGTCGTACCGAACTTTGTTTTTGGGATGATAGTGCTGGGCGGGCTTTGGTGCTTGCTGTGGCGAAGTGACTGGCGGTGGGCTGGATTGATACCCGCTCTCGCGGGGGTCGCCATAATCATGCTGAGTTCTCCGCCGGATATTCTGGTCACGGCTGATGGGCGGCATGTAGCGGTACGGGGGCAGGATGGCGGCATGGCGATCCTGCGCGCGCGCGCAGGCGATTACGTCCGTGAGATGATTTCGGAGAGCGCAGGCCATGAGGGGGCGCTAAAGTCGATCGCAGAGTTGCCTGAGGCAAGCTGTTCAATCGACCTGTGCATGGTGGCCCTCAGACGGGGAGGGCGCTCATGGCAGATTCTGGTGACGAGAACAGGCGTGGTCGTTCCGAGGGAAAGCCTGCAACGAGACTGTGCGCGCGCGGACATTGTCATCGCCGATCGTCGCTTGCCAGGCTGGTGCCGCCCGCGGTGGCTGAAAGCGGATCGGCGAATGTTGGCGCGCACCGGCGGGCTGGCAATTGATCTTGATGGAGGGACAATGCGGACTGGCAAAGCGGCTGGAGACGCACATCCGTGGGTTGCGCAGCCGCCCTACCTTCTGCCCGGCCAGAGACCGGATCAATTATATCGCCGTAGCAATCCTGCCAGTTTGCCCTGAATGCGCACTTGCTTCGGATCGTAAATCTGCGCTTCATACGCGCTGTTTGCCGGATCCAACCTGACCTTTGGGCCTTGCCGATGGAAATATTTCAGCGTCGCTTCGCTTTCCTCGATCAAGGCGACGACGATCTGCCCCTCGCGGGCGACATCCGTCCGCTGAATAAGGGCGAAATCGCCATCGAGAATACCTGCTTCGACCATCGAATCACCGGAGACTTCCAGGGCATAATGGTCGCCTGCACCTAGCAGCGCTGCTGGGACGGACAGCATATTCTGGCCTTCCATCGCTTCGATCGGAACACCCGCCGCGATGCGGCCGTGTAAGGGGATCTCGATCACGTCATTTGCCGCGATGGGAGGCTTTGCCACCAGTTGCGGTTTGGACGGTGAAACGACCTTAGGCGCGCGGTTCATCGCTTCGGGTAACTTGAGCACTTCGAGTGCGCGTGCGCGATTTGGAAGGCGACGGATGAATCCGCGCTCTTCCAGCGCATTGATCAACCGGTGTATCCCGGATTTTGATCGCAGGTCCAAAGCCTCCTTCATCTCCTCGAAGGAGGGCGAAACGCCGCCTTCTTCCAGACGATTTTGAATGAAGCTTAGCAATTCCTGTTGCTTAGGCGTCAGCATGCCTGCTTGTCCTCCATGGAACGGATGGAGAACGCATAGGAAACGGAACGGGGCGAGTCAAGCCGATTGCGCCAAGCGTAACGAAAGGAACGGACCCGCTCCACAGCCGTTCAATAGCCGCCTTCCTAAAGAGGGTGAATAGGAGAGAATGATGGCTAACCAGAACAATCAGGACAGCAATCAGCGCCGCCAGCAAGGTGGCGACCGCTCAAACCAGGGCGACCGTCAGCAGCAGCAGGAAAACCGCCAGGGCCAGATGGGCGAAAGCCACAAGGACAAAGGCGGCCAAGGCAAGCAGCAGCGCTGATCGACCTTTGGTTCAAGCAAGGGAAGGGGTCGCCTAGCGGCCCCTTTCTCTTTTGCTAAAGCGGCAGAATAGTGACCTGCTCTCCAGCGGCTGCCGCGGGTGAGCCAGCGGGGCGCAAGATGAGGCACTGCGCTTGGGCAAGGGCTGCCGTCGCGGCGCTATCCTGCGATGTAACCGACACCAGGCCATTGGCAGTATGGAAGGCGCGGAGATAATCATCGCGCTCACCTGTCGCAGGAAGCGGCGCCGCAAGCGAAGCCATCGCGTAGCGCGGGAGCGGGTCTGCCGCACCAGCGAGGTGGCGGACAAGCGGCAGCAGGAACAGCGTAGCCGTGACAAAGGCGGATACCGGGTTTCCGGGGAGGCCGAGGAAGATGCTGTGCCCAAGCTTTCCGGCCATCAATGGCTTGCCGGGCCGCATCCGGATTTTCCAGAAATCGAGGCTGCCGCCCGCTGCAGCAAAAGCTGGGCGAACCAAATCATGATCACCTACCGACGCTCCGCCGGTCGAAAGGATGATATCGGCCTTGCCGGCTTCATTCAGGGCTTGGGTCAATGCTCCCAGATCGTCGGGGATGATGCCGATATCGATGACCTCTGCGCCTACGGCGCCGAGCATCGCAGCGAGCATGGGGGCGTTGGAACAAGGCAGGCGGCCGGGCGGCGTTGGCGCTCCAGCTGGGACAAGTTCATTGCCTGTGGAGATCAGGGCGACGCGGGGACGCGCGCCGACCGGAAGGCTGCCATGGCCACCCAGGACCGCCAACGCGATCTGCGCGGGGCCGAGCGCGGTTCCGGCCGGCAGGAGCCGTTGGTTGGCGGCGAAGTCCGTGGCAGCGGCGCGGATATGCCGCCCTGCCGTCAACGGGTCTCCGCTGGGATACAAAAGCCCATCGCGAAGTTCGGCATTCTCCTGGATCAGGATGGAGTCAGCTCCGGGTGGAACTGGAGCGCCGGTAAAAATGCGGCAGCTCTCCCCGGCCGCTAATGTGGGTGGGAGGGCTGCTCCCGCCGTGCTTTCGGCGGCGATCCGCCACGGGCCTGGCCATTCTGCAGTCCTGATGGCGTAGCCGTCCATTGCGGAGAGATCGGCCCAGGGTTGGTTGCGCAGCGCAAATATGTCGCGTGCCAGCCATCGGCCTGCACAGGCAGATGCAGTTACCTCTTCCTCTGGCAGTCGGTCCCCCAGCGCCAGAAGGCGAGCCTGAGCCTCCGTGACCGGGAGCAGGCTCATGGCGCTCGCCAGTCGCCCGACTTGCCCCCTGACTTGGCGAGCAACCGGACGTTGCCGATGACCATGCCCTTATCCAGCGCCTTTGCCATGTCGTAGATGGTGAGCAGCGTTGCGGACGTGGCGGTGAGCGCTTCCATCTCAACGCCCGTTTGCCCGGCGCTTCTGGCGGTGGCCGTCACTGCGACGCCGCGCGGCTCAAGCTCGAAGTCGATGGCGACGGAACTTAGCGCTATCGGATGGCAGAGGGGAATGAGTTCTGCGGTCCGCTTCGCCGCCATGATGCCCGCAACACGGGCTACCGCGAGCACATCGCCTTTCTTGACGAGGCCTTGGGCGATGGCTGCCGCTGCTTCGGCGCTCATGCCGATATGCCCCGTAGCAACGGCTTCGCGCGTGGTAATCGCCTTTGCCGAGACATCGACCATATGGGCCGATCCATCCTCATCAAGATGGGTGAGCTTGCTCATGCGCCGGTCAGCAGTGCACGGGTGGCGGCTTCGACATCGGCTTGGCGCATCAGGCTCTCACCGACCAGGAAGCAGCGGACGCCATGTTCGGACATGGCCACCAGATCCGCATGGCTGCCAAGGCCGCTCTCGGCAACGAAGGTGCAGCCTTCCGGTGCTTGGCCGACCAACTCGTAGGTGCGAGCGAAGTCGACGCTGAAATCACGGAGGTCCCGGTTGTTGACGCCGATCAGCCGCGAGCGAAGCTTGAGTGCGCGTTCCAGTTCATGTGCGTCGTGCACTTCAACCAGTGCGTCCATGCCGATGCCGAGCGCTGCGTCCTCTATCTCTGCCATCTGGCCGTCATCGAGCGCGGCGGCGATGATGAGGATGGCGTCGGCCCCCAGCGCACGGCTTTCCAGGACTTGCCAAGGATCGACCATGAAGTCCTTGCGCAGGACTGGCAGGGAGCAGGCGGAGCGGGCGGCCATGAGATAGTCGTCATGACCCTGGAAATAGGGCTCGTCGGTGAGGACGGAGAGGCAGGCGGCGCCTGCAGCGGCATAGGCCTGGGCATGGGCAGGCGGATCAAAATCTTCGCGAATCAGGCCCTTGGATGGGCTGGCCTTCTTGATCTCGGCGATAAGGCCGTAGCCGGACCGTGCGGCGCTGTCGAGAGCTTGGCGGAACCCGCGCGGCGGTGTTTGCTCGGACGCACGAGCGTGAAGCGACGAGACGGTGGTGGCTGCCTTGCGCCGGGCCACTTCATCACGCTTCGTGTCGCAGATTTCGATCAGCTTATTCGTCATTTATAGGCAATCCAGCAGTTGAGCAGCGCATTGGCAAGGCCGCGATCGATAGTTTCGGCCGCTTCTTCGACGCCCTCGCGCAGGGCTGCAACGGCGTCCGCCACAATCAGCGCCGCAGCGGCGTTGAGAAGGACGGCGTCGCGATAGGGCCCATGCTCACCCTGAAGCAGCGCGCGAAGGGCGGCGGCATTGTGCGCCGGGTCGCCACCGCGGATGGCTTCTATGGGATGCGTCGGAAGCCCGGCGTCGGCAGCGGTCAGTCGGCGCATGGCGACGAGGCCTTGCCCGGTGACTTCGGCGACATCATTGCCACCGGCGAGAGACAGTTCGTCAAGACCCTCGTCACCCGAGACGATCATGGCATGGTCCACGCCAAGTTCGGCAATCGCCTCGGCATAGATGGGTACATAGGCGGGGCGGGCAATGCCCACGAGCTGGCGGCGGACTGCTGCCGGGTTGGCGAGCGGCCCCATCAAGTTGAAGATGGTGCGCTGGCCGATGGCTTTGCGGATCGGGCCGAAGCGTTTGAGGGCGGGATGATGTTTTTGCGCAAAGAGGAAGCAGATGCCCAGATCGCCCAGCGTGGCCTCCGCCGTGTCGGCGGCGCGATCGAGGTTGAGGCCCAGTGCTTCGAGCGTGTCGGCCGCTCCGGCTTTTGACGAGGCTGCGCGGTTGCCATGCTTGGCGACAGGAACTCCGGCCGCCGCGACTACGAGGCTGACGGCAGTAGATACGTTGAGCGTATGGTGCCCGTCACCTCCAGTGCCGCAAACGTCGATCGCGCCAGCGGGGGCAGTGATCGGGATCATGCGGGCGCGCATGGCGCGAGCAGCGGCGGCAATTTCCGTCGCGCTCTCGCCGCGCTTCGCCATCGTGACGAGGAACGCTGCGATGTCTTCTTCGGGCAGGTCGCCGTCGAACAGCAGGTCAAAGGCACGCGCGGCCTCGGTTGGGTTCAACGGAGTGGCGGGGTCGGGCAGGCGGGTCATCGCGCCTGCCTTAATCACGATGGGTGGTAGGAGTCGAGGGTGGGGTATGGGAAATGTCAGCCCGCAAAATCAGGCGGCTGCTCGCTCCCGTACCGGAATGCCCGCGATCCGCATGAAATTCGCCAGCATCTCATGCCCATATTCCGTCGCGATGCTTTCCGGATGGAATTGGACCGAGTGGATGGGCAGACGCTGGTGACGGAACCCCATGACGGAGCCGTCCTCGCTAGTGGCATTGACGACGAGACTTTCGGGAATGTCGTCCACGATAAGCGAGTGATACCGGGTCGCGGTGAAGGGAGAGGGAATGCCCGCAAAGAGGCCGGTGCCGTCGTGGGACACGGGCGATGTCTTGCCATGCATCAGGCCGCCGCGAACGACTTTGCCCCCGAAATGCTGTCCGATCGCCTGATGGCCAAGGCAGACGCCGAGCAGCGGCGAGCCTGCATCAGCGCAAGCGGCCACCAGGTCAAGGCTGACCCCTGCTTCGTTCGGCGTGCAGGGTCCGGGGGAAAGCAGGAACGCGCTGGCGCCGCTGGACAGCGCCTGGCCCGCGGAAATGGCGTCGTTGCGAACAACTTCAACCTCAGCGCCAAGCTCCATGAGGTAATGGACCAGGTTCCAGGTGAAGCTGTCATAATTGTCGATGACGAGGATCATGGGAGGAGGGCTATAAAGAGTGAAGCGTGCCGGGCCAATCGGAATCGGCGCCAAGGCGCGTTGAACCCGTGGGTGACCATTGCGTTTTCGTTCCCTGGCGAAAATGAGGGTAGGTCATATGAAACGCTATGCCTATGGTTGGATCACGGCCCTGTTTTTCCTGGTGTCCATCGCGGGGCACTGGTTGTTTGGCTGGTGGGCCTATGTCGATGACGCTCGATCGCACGGGCAGGTGCCTGAATTGGCATCCTATGCCGTGGAAATGGGGCGGGATACATTCGAGAATTGGCAATCTGAGTTCCTCCAGTTGATCTGGCAGGTCGTCGGCCTTGCCTATTTTCTCTATGTGGGATCGCCTGCCTCAAAGGAAAATGACGATCGGTTGGAAGCCAAAGTGGACGAGTTGCTGAAAATCGCCGGCGGCAAGGATGCCGAGCAGTTGATCCGCGAAATCGACGACCGCTATTTGCGTGCTGAAGGCCATGCGAAGCCGCATGGCCATGACCTCGGATATGAATGAGTTTCGCCTCGGGGAACCGGGACGCTGCTCAGCCGCTTTCAGCAACATTGTTCGAGAGGAGGACGGAGATGGCCAAAGCTGAGTTTACCGACGCGATCGCCCTGTTGAAAGCAGATCATCGCAAGGTTGAGGAATTATTCGATCAGTTCGAAAAGGCGAGGGCTGCCAACCGGAAGCAGGAAATCGCGCGTCAGATCTGCACGGAGCTGAAAATCCACACGATGATCGAAGAAGAAATCTTCTACCCCGCATTCCGTGGGAAGATCGAGGATGACACATTGGATGAAGCCTATGTCGAGCATGACGGTGCGAAGGTGCTGGTCAACGACATTGAGGCCGGATCTCCTGAAGACGATTTTTACGACGCCAAGGTCACTGTGCTGTCCGAAGAAGTGAAGCATCATGTGAAGGAAGAGGAGCGGCAGTCCGATGGCATGTTCGCGCAGTGTCGCAAGACCGATGTCGATCTGGTGGAGTTGCGCGATCAGATGATGGCCCGCAAGCAGGAATTGATGGCGCAGGCGAAGGCGAGTGGCTTGCCCGTGGCGAAGCCGAAGGCCGTGCACCTGATAGCCGCTTGATCCGGCAGTTGAAAAAGCCAGCGCATTATCCCATATGCGTGAGTGCTGGGTTCGCCCGGCTATGGTGATAAATTGTGTCGTGCAATAGGCGCAGCGGACCCGGGGGCAGTACCCGGCGGCTCCACCACATGTCCCGCAGCTCGGGGCGTCTGATGGGGCCGAACTAGGATCGACGTGTGTTGAAAAGCGATGTTTTCACCCGGCCTGAGTAAGCCGTAAAAATGTTCAAAACACGTAAGTGCCAACGATAACGAGGCTCTTGCTCTTGCTGCGTAATTGATGGCCTCACGGCCAGACATTACTCAAAAAGAACGCGGTTGAACCCACCGGGCAACAGAAGGGAATTCAGCGGCTTCCGGAGGAGCCGGGCAACAGAATCCTCCGGACCCTGCCTCCAATTCCGTGACTTATATAAATTCGCCTGCGGGTGGGTGGGCTCAGACGTGTCTAAAGCTCGTCAGCTACCGCGTGCGAATCGGCTTATGTAACCGAGACATCACGATTACATTTTTATGACAGTTGTAAGAAAAACTTACATCTCATTGAATTATAAGAAAAAATAATCCTTTCCGGCAACCTTTCGGCCGGTTGCGCTCTTGTCATCAAGATGAAATAATTCCGGCTATTGTAGAAAGTTTTTTCGGGAGAAATCGGATGATCAAATTGGCGGCAATACTAGGGCTCGCACTATCGGCAGGCTTGCCTAATGTCGCTGCGGCGGCATCTGATGAAGTTGTTGTCGTCGGAGTGCCGGACGGCCGCCTTGCTGCTCCTGCGTTGATAGCGAAAGATTATGAAAAGGCTCTGCGCCGACTGGCGCCGATGTGGCCGGAAGGCGCGAATGACCCTGCTCGTCTTATCAATCTCGGCAATGCCTATGCGGGCCTTGGCAAGATGAAGGTAGCGCGCGAGGCGTATCGCTCGGCGCGCTTCGCTCCAGAGTCCACATTGGTGCTTGCCAATGGCGAGGTGGCATCCTCACGCGATGTCGCGCGCCGTGCCCTTGGGCGCCTTGAGGCAAGCTATGCGATGCGATGAGCGTCAGCTTTGATTGAACAAAGAAGCGTCATCCGTGAGGGTGGCGCTTTCCTTTTTTGCGTGACCCTCTTCGTCAAATTGCAACAATAGTCTTTGAACTGTCACGCAATAGTCATGCGTACGTCACCGAAGCAAAATGTGTCTGTCATCTGCCGCGCCTAGCTGCCGCAACTGAGGGCGGCAGGGGGCGTTGTCCGATTCGAAATCCCCTTCGCTCCGCATCCTAACATAAACCGGCATCGCCGGAGCGGAGACGACATGGTCAAGACTAATCGCATCACTACAATCCTGATGGCGGGCTGCGCCTGCGCCGCGCTGAGCGCTTGCGGCGCCGACAATATCGCATCGCCGGGCGAAGGCACCATCGTCATACCCGCGCCGACGCCAACTCCGACGCCTGGTACGCCCACGCCAACTCCCACGCCCGGCGTCGTTACACCGGCTGCCAACTGTCCGAGCATTGCCGGCTCTGACCAGCTGACTGACTTGGGTACGATCTCCAACGGCACGAGCACCTGGCGCAATTGCGGCTTCCCGTCGCGGTTCAACAGCTCGACCGCCATCGCGAAGGTCGCAGGCGTGATCTATTCGATGCCCGGCCGGGTCGATGTCGGCACCGATCAGGGCGCTGCCAGCACCAACACAGTCGTGACGCTCAGCATCGATCCTGGCGTGGTCATCTTCGCTGGCACTGGCAATACCTTCCTGGCGGTCAATCGCGGCAACAAGATCAACGCCGTGGGCACCGCGTCGCAGCCGATTATCTTCACCAGCCGTGAAAACGTGCTCGGCACCGCGAACGATCAATCGTCGGGCCAGTGGGGCGGCGTCGTGCTGCTGGGACGCGCCAAGATCACCGACTGCCTTGCTCCCGCAGCGGCTCCAGGCACCACGGCGTGCGAACGTGACACCGAAGGTGCCAGCAACGCACTATATGGCGGTGCCAACGATGCCGACAACTCGGGCCGCATGAGCTACGTGCAGATCCGCTATTCCGGCTTCGTCCTTTCGGGTTCGAGCGAACTTCAGGGACTGACCCCCTCGGGCGTTGGTACTGGTACCCAGCTTGATCACATCCAGGTCCACAACAGCTCGGACGACGGCATCGAGATTTTCGGCGGCAGCGTCCATCCGCGCTACCTTGTGCTCACCGGCAACGAGGACGACAATCTGGACACGGACGTCGGCTATCGCGGCACTGTTCAGTATCTGCTGAGCATTCAACGCGCCGGCAACGACATTGGCGACAGCTTCCTGGAAACCGATTCGAACGGCGGTTCCGCATCCAACAACGGTGAAGATGCGCTGCCTCGCCAGTATCTGAAGGTGGCCAACTTCACCGCTATCCACCGTTCGACGACGGGTTCCAACGGTTCGGCCATGCTGCTGCGCGGCGGTGCCGACCTGACGCTGGTAAATGGCCTGGTCGTTAGCCCGAACTCGACCTGCCTGCGCATCGACAGCACGACGACGACCCGCGATGCCGATCCGGCGCTGGAAGATGCAGGCAAGCCGCGCTACATCTCGGTTTCGATGCAGTGCTCGGGAACGCCCTATGCTGGTCAGCGTGGCGTGACGGCAGCCGTAGTCCAGTCGATCTTCGAAGCAGGTCCGAACAGCACGATCAGCTACACTCCGTCGCTGACCAGCCTGTTCATCAACGGTCCGACCGAAACGGCGCGCCCAGCGACGGATCCCAAGACGATCGACGCTGCCTTTACGAGCACCAATTATGTTGGCGCGGTCAAGGATAGCAATGACACCTGGTATGCCGGTTGGACCTGCAACTCCGTGACGGCCAGCTTCGGAAGCGCCAGCGGCAACTGCACGGATATCCCGACGACCTGATCTGACCTGACCTCAACAGGGGCGGGGGAGCGTGCAACGGCGCTTCCCCGCCCTCTTTGCGAAGAATTTCATCCCAAGGGGGACTTAAGCCATGTCGAAGCCGCTCAGCCTGGCTCGCCTGCTGCTCATTACATCCGCGCTGTCCGCTCCGTCTGTGATGGCGCAGACCTCAACCGGTTCTACGCCCTCGACAGGCGATTCCGCTCCGACGTCTGGTGTGCCAAGTGCTTCGGAGGAAGCCGACGCGCAGACCGGAAATGTCGACATTTCGATCCCCGGTTCCGACATCGTCGTGACTGGTCGGCGCACCACCAACGTGTCGCAGGCCGCGCCGCAGGTCGTGAACATCCTGTCGGCCGCGGACATCAAGCGCACCGGCGAAGGCGATATCGCAGGGTCGTTGCAGCGCGTCACCGGCCTTTCGGTCGTGTCGGGCGGCTACGTCTATGTGCGCGGCCTTGGCGACCGATATTCGCTGGCGCTGCTCAACGGCTCTCCGTTGCCTAGCCCCGAACCACTCAAGCGCGTCGTTCCTCTCGACATCTTTCCGACGAGCGTGATCGCTTCCACGTTGGTGCAGAAGAGCTTTTCCGCGAACTTCCCCGGCGAGTTCGGCGGCGGCGTCATCAACCTGACGACGAAGGCCATTCCGGTCGAGAGTTACCTGGAAATTGGAGTCGGCAGCTCGGCGAACACAGAAACGTCGGGTCAGCTTGGCTACACCCATTATGGCAGCAAATCGGATTGGACCGGCTTCGATGACGGCACTCGCGATCTGCCTGGTCGCCTTGCCAACGCCATCAACAGCGGCACGCCTTTTTCCAACATCCCACGGGCAGATCTGCGCGCCATCGCGACCCAGTTCCAGAACAGCAACACTTCTGTCGTGCAGCGCACCAACAGCCTGCCGTTCAACTTTTCCGCTTCGATCAACGGCGGCACCGCGGTCGACGTTGGCAGTGATGGCCGCCTTGGCATCCTTGCCACCGCATCCTACAGCAACAAGTGGCGGACGCGTGAAAACCTGCAGCAGGCGTCATTGGATGTGGCTGCCGGCGCGGGCCGCAACTTTAACCAGGTCAGCACCGAAAATGATGTGACGGTGAATGGCCTGCTGGGCTTTGGCCTCGAACTTGGCAGTCAGAAGCTCCGCTGGACCAACCTCTACATCCGCGACACGCTGAAGCGCAGCGCCCTCGCGATTGGCCAGAATGACGGCCAGATCCAGGGTGCGGATTATCTCAATCAGCAAACCGGCTGGTATGAGCGGCAGCTGATTGACACCCATATGGTCAGCGAATTTAAGCTCAGCGAAGCGCTAAGCCTGGACGTGCGCGGTGGCTATTCCAATTCGCAACGGGAAGCGCCCTATGAGCGTGAGTTTGAATATGTACGCACCAACCGCGATCTGGCAGTCGATCCCGTCGGCGACCGCTTCGTCAATGCGCTCAACCGCCAGCGCGGTGACGCGTCGATCACCTTCAGCGACCTGAATGAAAATCTGTGGTCGGCTGGCTGGGATCTCAGCTATAAATTCTCGCGCGATGTGTCAGCGACGGTTGGCTATGCGTTCAGCGACACAAAGCGGCGGTCGTCGCGCTATGAACTGCATTTCGATGCCTTCAATTTGCCGCTCCCGGTACAGCAGTTGCGCCCGGACTATCTGCTGTCGGACGCGTCGATCGAGCTGTTCGACATCAGCCTGCTGGAGTTTTCGGGCAACTACCCCGTTTATGACGCCGCTATGCGTACCCATGCGGGCTATGCTCAAGTGAAGGCATCGGTGCTGCCAGGTCTGTCGTTCGACGCTGGCGTTCGTTACGAAAAGGGTCGGCAGTCTGTGACCGGCGTCGATGTTTACAACACCGGGGTGACGCCGTTCAACCAGATCCGCAACGACTATTGGCTGCCCGCCGTCACCGTCACCCTCGAGGCGGCGAAGGACCTGCAGTTCCGATTGAGCGGATCTAAGACCATAGCCCGGCCGCAGTTCCGCGAGCTGATCGCCCAACCCTATCTGGACACTGAGTCCAACCGCTTCTTCCGTGGCAATCCTTTCCTGCAGGACAGCGAGTTGTGGAACGGCGACATCCGTGCTGAATGGTATATCGGGCGTGAAGAACGTCTGACGGCCGCTGCCTTCTACAAGAAGATCAAGAACCCCATTGAAACCTTCACGACAATCACCGACACCTATGCGGTGACGACCAGCTTCGCGAACGCACCCGAAGCTCAGTTGTACGGCGTGGAGTTGGAGGCGCAGAAACATTTGCCGCTTGATGGCTGGTCCGACGCGCCCTTCTTCCAGACGCGGCGCATCGTTCTGATCGGCAATTATACCTATACCCAGTCAGAACTGAAGGTGAGTGAGGGGGACACCACCATCCCTTACACCTACACTACGGGGCCACTGCCAGCCGCATCCGATTATTTCATCGATGGCGTGCCCCTGACTGGTCAGTCGGACCATCTGGTGAACTTCCAGATCGGACTTGAGGATACGGACAGGCTGTCGCAGCAGACTCTGTTGCTCACCTACGCCAGCCCCCGCGTCACAAGCCGTGGACCCAATCTTCAGCCCGATATCAAGGAAAAGCCGGGGTTGACGCTCGACTTCGTGGCACGTCAAGGCGTGACCCTGCCGGGCGGAGTGAAGAGCGAGTTCAAGTTCGAAGCGCGCAACATTACCGGCCGTAAGTTTCAGGAGGTTCAGCAGCAGGGCGGGAACAAGGTTTTCTACAACCGCTACAAGATCGGGACGACTATCGCGGCTTCACTTACCGTCGCCTTCTGATCTCCTCTAAATTGGCTAAGCAAAGCGGCCGATCCGCATGGCGCGGGTCGGCCGCTTTGTCGTTTACGGGCTTCGCGCGTTGTTCCGATCTGTGATAGCTTATTATGGCAAACGGAGCTGGCGGTGGATCAGGAAGTCGAGCTGAAACTGGAACTATCGCGCGAGGCAGCGGATGCGTTTCAACAACTCGCGCTGCTGCCGGACGAGGTTCATCGGGCCGAACTTCACGCCATCTATTTCGACACTCCCGACCTTCGGCTCCAAAAGTTGGGATATACGTTGCGGGTCCGAGCGTCGGGAGAGAAACGCGTCCAAACAGTCAAGGCGGATGACGGAGGCCACGGCGGCGGCCTTTTCGCGCGAGCCGAATGGGAAATGCCTGTCGCATCGGACGAGCCGGTCATCGATAGCCGCACGCCGCTAGCCGCTACTCTGGGCGATGCTGCGGATATGGTTGGGCCCGTCTTCAACATAGAGGTTGAGCGGCGAACATGGGCGGTGAAGGAAGGCGCCGCCGAGATCGAACTTGTGCTTGATCGGGGGTTGGTGCGCGCTGGCGAGCGGCAGGCGCCGATCTGCGAGGCTGAGCTTGAGATAAAGAGCGGGCAGCCCGCCGCACTATTCTCCCTGGCGCGTCGTATCGAGGCTGCAGTGCCGGTGCGGCTGGGGGTCGTGGCTAAATCGGAGAGAGGGTATCGGCTGCTCGGGTCCGCGCCGTCCTGCTTCAAGGCTGAGCCGATGACGCTAAGGGCCGGACTTGGTGCGCAAGAGGCGTTCGCAACGATCGTTCGCGCCTGCGTGCGGCAATATCGGCTGAACGAAGATCTGTTATTGGACCAGTATGACCCCAAGGCCTTGCACCAGGCGCGGGTAGCCGTTCGGCGGCTGCGCTCGGCCTTGACACTGTTCAAGGCGAAGTTGGCGGATCAGCACGTGACGCGGTTTCAGGATGATCTGCGATGGCTGGCCAACTTGCTGGGCGAAGCGCGCGACCTGGATGTGCTGATCGAACGATTTAAAACGGACGATTTGCACGCGCAGATCAACGATGCGCGGGCGGTAGTTCATGGACAGGTGATCGAAGGGCTCCATTCTCACCGCGCGCGCACGTTGATGATGGACATCGTGGAGTGGCTGACACTCCGCGAGGTGGATGAAGATGACGATGAGGTGGCGGAGGCGTTTGCCGCTGACCGCTTGCAGCATTTTCACCAGTGGGTGATCAAGCATGCGGCTCGCTTGGCCAAGCTGGACGATGAACATCGTCATGAAGTGCGCAAAAAGGCGAAGAAACTTCGCTATGCGGCGGAATTCTTCACCAGCCTCTTCGATCGCAAGAAGCAGCAACGGCGCTATGAGCGCTATATCGAGGCGCTGGAAGATTTGCAGGATGCCTTGGGCGCTCAATGACCTTGCCGCGACAGGCACGATATTAGCGAAGCATGGGCTGCCGATTGATGCTGAGTTATTGGGTACCCCGCAGAGCAAGAAGAAGATGCTGGCTGCCGCGCAAGACGCCTACGACGCACTGGCCGACACGAAGAGATTCTGGCGCTAAGGTTCGGCCCAAATCTTCTCGCGATACCATTTGGTGATGATGTATTTGACTCCGCTGCGCACTTTCATGCCATGGTGCAGGCTGGCGCCATTATACCCACCGGGGTCCAGGCGGTTGTTCCAAGCCAACAGCTTTCCGCTTTCCGGCTGGACCGTTTTGCCGATCTTCACGAACCGGGTCGCGCCGCCTGCGGAGGGCTGATTGAGATAAACCATCAGCGTCCATGTGCGATTGCCTGATACGGAGCAGTAACGCACGAAGTCCTGCCCGGCGGGGTCGAAATAGTCGGTATGGGCCTTGAACTCCTGACCCACGGCATAGCGTTGCCCCTGGATCGGCTCTCCGAAGGTGGGATCGATCCCGGCGAAGGCCGCGAGCTTTTCGTCGATCACGGCGACAAACGGATCTGCTTTGTCAAGGTCGCAGGTCTCGCTGGTGCGGAAGGCGGTGTCTCCATTGGCATCCGCGATCGTGGAGGGGCGGCGGCGCGCTTCTATCCGCTCGATCAGCCCTTCGCATTCGTCTGCCGTCAGAAAGTCACGCTGAATGAAGAGCGTAAGGTCGCGACTGGGCACACGCTGCACGCGCGGATGCGATGCGATCCAGTTCGGATCGGCATCTGCTGCTTTAGGTGCGGAATGGTTCGGCATGGTCGCCTTGGTAGTGGCGGATGAACATGGCCTTTTGCTACCGCCCGACGCTCTAAATGCAAGCGCCATCGCTTGCGGATTGCGCTTGTCATGGATAGGTCACATTTCTGTCATCCAGCAGTAAGAACAATTGCCTAGCAGCGCGGGTGTCAAGGGGGATCACCAAGTTCCATGCGCGTGCCGTATAGCAGCAACTTTCAGGGCCTTAGGAGCCGCCTGGCGCCCATCGATTGGTTGCAGGTGGCTGAGAAGCTGCTGCTGGGACTGCTGACGGTGCAAGCTGCCAGGCTGATCTGGGCGCTGCTGACGCCCGTGGGGAGCTTTGGTCCATGGGAAGGGCGGCAGGCGCAGTTTCCAAATTTCGCGGCGCGACAGGCATTATTTTCAAGCTTTGATCCCTTCTACCGCGCGGGCCCGCAACAACCGGCAGGTGGCGGCGTGGTCACATCGTTGGCGCTGACTGTCTATGGCATCCGGCTAAACGAAGGTTCCGGCTTGGGATCGGCGATCATTGCCGGCCCTGACGGGGTGCAGAACAGCTTTGCCGTGGGCGACGAGATCCTGCCGGGTGTATTGTTAAAGGCTGTTGCATTCGATCATGTCATTATTGATCGGGGCGGCGCGGAAGAACAGATATTCCTTGATCAATCCCAGCCCGCACCGGCCGCTGTGCTGGACGAAAGCGGCGCCGTCCCGGCGCCGGCAGGCGGCATCGACAATCCCACTGCAGACGGGCTGAAGCGGGATATCGGTTTTGCCCCACGCATGCAGAACGGGCGCATCACCGGCCTCATCCTGACGGCCAAGGGGCCGACGTTCCAGAATGCCGGATTCCAGCCCGGCGATATCATCACCCAGGTCGATGGGCAGCCGATCGGCTCGCTCAGCGACCTTCAGGCGCTGCAGGGCAAAATTATGCCCGGCGCGCGCATTTCCCTGGCCGTCGAGCGGGGCGCTGGCTTTTCGACGATCAACCTGACCCTGCAAGGCCAATGACCAGAAAACTTCTTCTTTCCGCCGCTACGGCCCTCGCGCTTGCGTCGCCAATGGGCACGCCTGTCCTTGCACAGCAGACACTCAATGTACGTGATGCTGACATTCGCGCTTTCATCCAGGATGCGGCGCGGGTGACGGGACGGACCTTCATCATCGACAACCGGGTGCAGGGCAAGGTATCGGTTGTCACCGACAGGCCGTTGTCCCGATCGGAATATTTCGAGATTTTCCTGTCGACCTTGCGCGCAAATGGCCTTGTGGCCGTGCCAGCGCCCGGCGGAGCCTATCGCATTCAGCCGGCCGATGGCGCCGCGGGCCAGCCGAGCGTGGTGGGCCGAGGCGCCAATCGCAACCAGTTCGTGACGGAGGTCTTCCGCCTGCGATCGATCGACGCGGCAAGCGCATTGGAAACCTTGCGGCCGCTGGTCAGCAAGGATGGATCAGTCACCGCTAATCGTGCCGGCAACAGCGTGGTGGTGGCCGACTATGCCGACAATATCGGCCGCATCAGGCAGGTGCTGGCACGGATTGATCACGATACGGCGGCGACGCTCACCGTGACGTTGCGCAATGCCGGTGCGCGGGAAATCGCGACATCGCTTCAGGCGCTTGTGCAAAGCAGCGGCGAAGGTTCGCAGCGAGCCGCGACGATTGTACCGATCGACAGCAGCAATTCGGTCGCGATCCGCGGTGACGCCGGCACCGTGGGGCGGCTGGCGCAAATGGCGCGCGACCTTGACCGGCAGGCGGCGAGCGGCACGGAAATTCGTGTGTACTGGCTGGAACATGCTGACGCCGAAAAGCTGCTGCCTGTGCTGCAGCAATTGGTAGGGCAATCGACTGGTTCTGCGGTCATGTCGTCGGTGCCAGCGACTGGCGGGGATGTGTCGGCCGTGCCTCCAGCATCAGCCGCCCCGGCGGCAATGAGCGCTGGCGGATCGTCGGGGAGCGGCATTTCGACGCGCGGTCCAGCCATCGTCACCCGTTATGAAGGGGCGAATGCGATTATCGTCGCGGCCAACAGCGACGTGCAGCGGATGTTGGGCGAGACCGTCCGGCAGCTGGATACCCGGCGCGAGCAGGTTCTGGTGGAGGCGATTATCGTTGAGATCAGCGATGCGGCGGCCAAGAATCTGGGCGTCCAGTTCCTGATTGGCAGCACCAAGACGGGCTTTGCCGCGACCAACTATTCCAATGCTTCGCCCAATTTGCTGACGTTGGCGGGGGCTGTTGCGGCCAATGATTTTGGAACGACCACAACAACCGTGGTAGCGCCTGACGGAACCCGGACGACCACTGAGACCCGGCAGAATGGCGACTTGGCCAACACATTGCAGCAAGCGGCAGTCGACACCCTGATGAACGCGACCGGTGGTTTTGGCGGGGTGGCGACGCAGATGGGGCGCAATGGTATCTTTGGCGCGATCATCAACGCTGTGCGATCCGACACGGACAGCAATATTCTTTCCACGCCATCGGTCATGACGTTGGACAATCAGAAGGCGTCGATTCTGGTCGGCCAGCAGGTGCCGATCACTACCGGCGAGGCGCTGAGCCAGAATTTCGACAATCAGTTTCGCACCGTGCAGCGGCAGGATGTCGGCATCAAGCTCGAGGTGAAGCCGCAAATCAACACTGGCGGGGCCATCAAGCTGTTCCTGAAGCAGGAAGTGTCGAGCGTCGCGGGGCCGGTGTCGAACAACAACAGCGACCTCATCATCAACAAGCGCGAGATCGAGACAACGATCACGGTTGATGATGGCGAGATATTGGCGCTGGGTGGTCTGCTGGACGATAACGAGCGCAAGACGATCCAGCGTATTCCTCTGTTGTCCGATATTCCGGGGTTGGGCGAACTGTTCAAGTCGCGCAGCAAGAGTCGGAGCAAGACCAACCTTATGGTCTTCATCCGTCCAACGATCCTGCGGTCGAAGGAAGATGCGCAGCGCCTGACGCAGCAGCGCTACGGCTATGTGCGAAATATGCAGATGGCGCGCAATCCTGATGCTGAACCCAGCATCGATGAACTGGTGCGTGACTATATGGGTGCAACGCCGCCTGCGCCGATGCAGGCGGGCGATGCGGTCGTTCAGCCAACAGCTGAGGTTCAGGCTCCGCCGCAGGTGATCGAGCCCAGCGTGCGACAGTCGAGCGGCGTGGTGCGGCCTGTTGCTGTTCCGGCAAGTGGAGGGCGGCGGTGACGGATGCAAGCCCGCAAGGAAGCGAGCCGCCGCACAGCGCACCACGCGCCGTAGACATTCCCTACGTATTCGCGCGCAAACATGGGGTCGTCATGCTGCCGTTGGACGGCGAGCGGCTGATGATTGCCGTGCGGGAAGGGAGCGATCCTCGTGTGCTGCTGGAAGTGCGGCGTCATCTGGCGCGTAGCTTCGATGTGCGCTTCGTAGATGGCGCGCAGTTCGATCGGCATTTGTCCGACCATTATGCGATGGAGGGCAGCGCGGCTGCCATGGCTGGGTCGCTGGAGGTTGGCGCGGACGAACTGGATATACTGGCTGCCGACATTCCCACCGCCGATGACCTGCTTGACAGCGCCGATGACGCGCCCGCGATCCGGCTGATCAACGGCATCATCGCGGAGGCGGCACGGCAGGGCGTTTCGGATATCCATATCGAGCCTTATGAAACGGGGCTGATCGTGCGGATGCGTATCGACGGGGTGTTGCGCGAGACTTTGCGGATGCCGCCGCATGTGGCGCCCGTCGTAGTAAGCCGCATCAAGGTGATGGCGCGGCTGGACATCGCCGAACGGCGTGTGCCGCAGGATGGCCGCATCGGGCTGACGCTTGGCGGCAAGTTGCTGGACGTGCGCGTTTCGACGCTGCCAAGCCGGGCAGGAGAGCGGGTGGTGTTGCGCATTCTCGACAAGGAGAATGCGGGCATGAACCTGGACCTGCTGGGCATGGCGGGGGCGGCGGACCGGATTTTTCGTGAAGGATTGCATGAACCGAACGGGATTATCCTGGTCACGGGTCCTACAGGGTCGGGCAAGACGACGACGCTTTATGCGGGTCTGAGGCAGTTGAATGACGGAACGCGCAATATCCTGACCGTCGAGGACCCGGTCGAATATGCAGTCGAGGGTGTTGGGCAGACGCAGGTGAATGCGAAGGTGGGCCTTACCTTCGCCGCCGGGTTGCGGGCGATCCTGCGGCAAGACCCGGATGTGGTGATGGTCGGCGAAATCCGTGACCGGGAGACGGCGGAGATTGCCGTGCAGGCGTCGCTGACGGGGCATCTGGTGCTGTCGACCGTGCATACCAATGATGCGGTCGGCGCGATCACGCGGATGCGGGACATGCGGGTGGAGCCTTTCCTGCTCGCCTCGACATTGCGAGCGGTCATCGCGCAGCGGCTGGTGCGGCGATTGTGCCAGCATTGCCGCGAGCCGGTGCAGGCGGACAAGTCGGCGAGTGCGCTGCTTGGTTTCGACCCCGGAACGATTATCTATCGGGCGCGAGGCTGTGAGGAATGCAGCGGCACCGGCTACAAGGGCCGGATCGGGGTGTTCGAAGCGATCCGCGTAGACGACACGATCCGCCGCCTGATCAACGATGGCGGCGATGAATCGCTGATTGCGCGACACGCTTTCCTCAACGCCCCCAATCTGGGGTCTGCGGCGCGGGCACTGGTACGCGATGGGCAGACCACGGCCGAGGAGGCCATCCGCGTGTCGCGGCGCGATGCGGCGGAGGTTGAAACCATCGCCGATGGCTGAGTTCGATTATCTGGTCATCGATCCGGCGGGCAAGGAACGCAGCGGCAAGGTGAAGGCCGAGACGGTCGAGGATGCGCGGGCGAAGCTGGACGCGCGCAAGCTGTTCATCGTGCGGATCGAGCCGGGGGTTGTGGAGAAAGCGGCCAGGCGCGCGGCATTTTCCCTGCGCGCACCGAGGCTTTCGGCCAAGGAATTGACGCTGTTCACCCGGCAGCTGTCGACGTTGATCCAGGTCAGCCCGCTGGAGGAATCATTACGAACGATCGGACGGCAGAGCGAGCAGGATCATGTGCGCGCGATCGTGAGCAAGGTGCATTCGGGCGTGCTGGAAGGGCGGCGGCTGGCGGACGCGCTGGGCGCGGAACCCAAGAGCTTTCCCGCGCTGTATCGGGCAATGATCTCCGCTGGTGAAAGCTCCGGCAGCCTGCCGACGATCATGGAGCGCTTGTCTGACCTCATGGAACGGCAGGCGGTGATCCGGTCCAAGGTGCTGACGGCGATTGCTTATCCGAGCGTGCTGGCCGCCTTCGCCGTGTGCGTCGTCGCGGCGCTGATGATCTTTGTCGTGCCCAAGGTGGTGGAGCAGTTCGATACGGTAGGTCAGGACCTGCCGCTGCTGACGCGGATGGTAATGGGCGTTTCAGCTTTTCTGGCCGGCTATTGGTGGTTGCTGGCGATCCTTATCGCGGTAGGCGCCCTTGCCTTCTGGCGTGCCTTGAAGGTGGAAGCCTTCCGCTACCGATTTGACGCGACAATGCTCCGGCTGCCGCTGCTGGGGCGGTTGATCCGCGATCTGCACGCGGCGCGCATGGCGCGGACCTTGTCTACCATGGTGGCGAGCCGCCTGCCATTGATGGAGGGTTTGTCGCTTACCACGCAGACCGTGCATAATCGCGTGCTGCGGCAGGCGTCCGACGAAATCGTCGAGGCCATCCGCGGCGGCGGTAGCCTTTCGGCGGCGTTGCGGCGGGCAGGCGTGTTCCCGCCTCTGCTGGTCTATCTGGCGGCGAGCGGGGAGAGCGCGGGGCGGCTGGACACAATGCTGGAACGGGCGGCCGATTATCTGGAGCGGGAGTTTGACAGCTTCACCTCCGCCGCGCTCGCCATGCTGGAGCCGGTGATCATCATTTTGATGGGCGGGATCGTGGCGGTGATCATCTTGTCGATCCTGCTGCCTATCCTGCAATTGCAGAGCCTTACGGGGGCTTGAGGAGTGATTATGGAACAGTTTTTCCTCCGTCATTCCGGCGAAAGCCGGGATCCCGTTTCGTCATCGGACGCGCGGGATATTGCACAAGAAAAGCGGGATCCCGGCTTTCACCGGGATGACGAAGTAGGGGGAAGTAGCTTTGTCGCCATTCGGCGTTCCTCTGAACAGGGCTTCACCCTTGTCGAATTGATGGTGGTGATCGTCATCATCGGGTTGCTGGCGACGATCGTCGCGATCAACGTCATTCCGGCGACCGATACGGCGCGGGTGGAGAAGGCGAAGGCGGATATTTCGACGATTGAGCAGGCTCTGGAGCAGTATCGGCTCGATAATCTGACCTACCCGTCGCAAACGGATGGATTGCAGGCCTTGATCAATCCGCCCGCTTCGCTGGCGCAGCCGCAGCGTTATCGCCGGGGCGGCTATATCAAGAAACTGCCGCAGGACCCGTGGGGCCGCGCCTATGATTATGTGGTGCCGGGGCGGAAGGGTGCGTTCGACATCAGTTCACTGGGAGCGGACGGCCAGCCAGGCGGCGAGAGCGAGAATGCGGATATCTATTCCAGCGAGCTTTGACCTGCGCGAGTTGGGCGATGTCGGCTTGAGTTGCCGGGGCGAGCGTTGGGCATCGCCGCGCGCGGTTCGGGGCTTCGACAAGGCCAGCCCGAATGGGGAAAACCGGCTCATCGCGAACGGCTTCACCTTGATTGAGCTGATGGTCGTGCTGACGATCATCGGCTTCATTTCTGCTGCGGTGATGCTTGCCATGCCTGATCCACGCGGACGGGTCGTCGAGGATGCCGATCGCTTTGCCGCGCGCGTTGCCGCCGCGCGCGACGAAGCGGTCGTCACCGCGCGGCCCATGGGGGTGTGGGTGTCCGCGTCCGGCTATGGATTTCAGCGCCGCGATGGTGGGCAATGGGTGCCGTTGGAGGACAAACCGTTCGTAACGGCGAACTGGAAATCGGGGACCCGGGCGCTGGTCGGCAAGGACGGGCGGCAGCAGATTGGTTTCGATGGGACGGGGCTGCCCACCGATGCGATGACCGTGACGCTGGCACGAGAGGCGGAGCGGATTTCCGTGACTGTCGATATGGCTGGGAAGGTTAGGGTCGGTGGGTAGCTTTTGCCGATATTTGGCCCATGCCGGCCTGCGAAGCGCTAATTTCTGCGCTTCGATGCTCCAAAATAACGCTTCACGGCTGGAGCTGAAGCAAATCTCGACCAAAGCTGAAAATGAGCGAGGATTCACGCTGCTGGAGATGCTGGTGGCGCTTGCGGTGTTCAGCCTTGCTGCGTTGGCGCTGGTGCGGTTGCAGGGGGTGACGCTGCGGACGGCGGCCGACCTCGACAACAAGGCGCTCGGGCAGATCGTCGCGCGCAACCTGATGGTGGAGGTGCAGACCGACGCCATGCCGCCATCGATCGGTAGCGAAGAGGGTGACGTCGAGAATGGCGGGCGGCGCTGGCATTGGGTGCGCGCGGTGAAGGCCACGAGCGACAAACGGCTGTTGCAGGTTGATTTGACGGTCAGTGGGCAGGCGGGGACGTCGCCGGTCGTGTTGAGCGTTGTGCGGGCGGTGCAGTGATGAGGCGCCGAAATCGGCAGGGCCGTGGATGGCGCATCGACCCTCCCGGCTTCGATCGAAGCGAACGAGGGGGAACGCGCGCGCAGGCGGGCTTTACCTTGATCGAGTTGCTGGTGGCGCTGATGATATTCGCGATGCTGGCGGCGGCGGGCGTGCTGCTGCTGGGCAACAGCGTGTCGGCGCAGGCGCAGGTGAAGGCGCGGCTGGATGACATGGCCGCCGTCCAGCGAGCAGGCGGCGCGTTGGCCGCTGATCTTGGGCAGGCGGTGCCGCGTATCAGCCGGACGGAGGCGGGCACTCTCGCCCCTGCATTTTGGTCGCATCGGGAAGGCGAGGCTGTGCCAGTGATGCAGTTCGTGCGGGGCGGCTGGGATAATTTGGGTGATTTGCCACGACCCTCGCTCCAGAAAGTCGAATATTGGGTGCGGCAGGGTCGGCTGGAGCGGCGGACCTATGCGCAGGTGGACGGCGCGACGGGGGATGAGCCAGCCACGCTGCTGGATCATGTCGATGACGTCGCCCTGCGCTTTCGTGATGGGCAGGGCGAGTGGCGCAGTGAGTGGGTCCCGACGCAGCCCGACCTGATGCCGCGCGCTGTCGAAATGATAGTAACGCGCACGGGCGAGCCGCCCGTCACCCTGCGCTTTCTGGTCGGGCCGGGGCCTGCGGAGAGGCTGGAAGGGGATATGGCCGGTGCCTGATCCCGCGAAGAAGGGGGAGCGCGGCGCCGCGCTGCTGACCGTGCTGCTGCTGGTCGCGGTGATGGCGGTGGTTGCTTCGACAGCTTTGGAGCGGCTGGCGCTGGCCACGCGGATGACGGGGAACGGCGGTGCGGTGGATCAGGCGCGCGCCTTTACCGATGCGGGCGTGGAGATGGCGCGGCTGCGGATCGGCGATCTGGTCGCCGCCAGTCCCGGCAAGACGACGCTGGCCGGAAATTGGATGGGAACGCCGCAGCCGGTTGCTGTTCCGGGTGGGGTGGCGACCGCTCGGGTGAGAGACGCGGGCAACTGCTTCAACCTCAACAGCGTGGTGGCCGGGGAAAATGAGTCCAATCTGAAGGTGCGCCCGGTGGGCGTTTCGCAATTCCAGGCTTTGTTGCAGGCGCTGGGCGTCGATGCGCGGCAGGCGCAGGTGGCGGCGTCGTCGCTGGCCGACTGGATCGACAGTGACAGCGTGCCGCAGCCCGGCGGCGCGGAGGATGAAGTCTATGCGCAGGCGGCGCGGCCCTATCGTGCCGCCAATCGCTTCATGGTGGATCCGAGCGAGTTGCGCGCAGTGCATGGCGTGACGCCCGCCATCTACGATCTGGCGCGGCCGTGGGTGTGCGCATTGCCGACATCGGACTTGTCACCGATCAACGTCAACACGCTGCTGCCGGAGCAAGCGGTGCTGTTCGCGATGCTGCTGCAAGGACAGGTGAGCGTTGCCCAGGCGCGGCAATATTTGATGCGGCGGCCTGCGGAAGGCTATGGCAGTACCGTGCAATTCTGGGCGCCGCTCGCCGCACAAGGCATCAATCCGCTTGAGGAAGCGGCCAATCAGGTCAAGCTGACCACAGGATTTTTCGGGGTGGACGTGACGGTAGACGTTGGGGGTACGCAAGTGGTGGAGCGGGCGCTGATCGATGCCCGGGAAAGCCCGGCGAGGTTGATTCGCCGCAATTGGGGCACGGGCGCATGAGCGCGCGGGATGGCCTGATCGTCGCGCTGGCGGAAGAAGGCGAGCCGCTGTGGATGCGGGTCGTCAATGGCGTGGTGACGCAACGTGGCATGGGCGCGAACTGGCTGGCGGCGTGTGGCCTGACGGCTTTGCCTGCTGATGCCGTGGTGATGCTGGTGCCGCCTGCTTCGATGGTGACGTTGCATTGGGCCGACTATCCCGAGCTTGCACCCCGGCAGGGCCGGGCGGCGGCGCGGTTGGCGGCGCTGGCGGGGGGGATCGTGCCCGCCGACCGGCTGTTCGCAGCGACGGATGAGAATGACGATCCGGCCCGGCCGCATGTCGTCGCCGTCGCCGCGCGCAGCGACATGCAGCACTGGCTGCTGTGGGCGCAGCATCATGGGCTGGACCCCGACATCATCGTGCCTGCGCCGCTGCTGCTGCCCGAGCCGGACGAGGGCTTTGCGCGCGGTTCGTTGGGCAGCGAGGTGATGCTGAGGGGAAGGGACATCGCGTTCGGCGGCGACCTGGCTCCCATATTGGCTGGCGACGCGCTGATTGAGGATGTGCCGAACGATCTGGTGGAGGCGCGGGCCGCCGAGGCGCTGGCGCGGCCGCCGCTCGACCTGCGGCAGGGCGACTTTGCCAAGCGGGTGCGGCGTGTCGTGGACAAGGCGGTGCTTAAGCGCATCCTGCTGTGGAGCGGGCTGATCCTGCTCGTCAGCCTGCTCATTTCACTGACGGTTCTGGTGCGGCAGCATGTAGCGGCGCGTGGACTGGATGCGGAGAGCCTGGAACTGGCGCGGCAGGTGGTGCCGGGTGCGGGCGACTTGACCCAGGCCGAGGCGGAGATTGAGCGGCAACTGGCGGCGCGCGGGGCGGGGGCCTATGCCTTTACCGCGCCTGTGGCGGGCTTGCTGAATGCCTTGCAGGAGGCCCCCGGCGTGTCGATGATGGCGCTGTCGCGTGACCCCGACGGGATGATTCGGGCTACGCTGGCGGCGGCCAAGGTGGATGAGATCAACACGGTGCTGCTGGCGTTGCAGAGCGCGGGCTTCACCATCA
>JAEZCS010000211.1 GCA_023433445.1 Pseudomonadota bacterium
TCCCGCAAGCGCGCCCAGAAGCCGGAGGGCACCACCACATGCCTGTCGAGATAGGCCTGATTGACCAACTTGCGGTCATGGCAATGCAGCAGCAGGCCATTCAGCAGCACGGCGGCGCTTCCGGGTGAAATATCCACCCGAACGTCAGCCGGGATCAGCTGCTCGTCCGCTTCATCGCTCAGCAGGATCAACCGCGCCGCGCCTTCTTCCCGCGCCACCCGGAGCCGGTCCGCCAATATGGGATGATTACGCAGTATCGCTTCGCCTGGAACCAGGATCAGCTCCGCCCGATCGATATCCTCATATGTCCCCGGCACGGCATCCTCGCCCAACGCCCGGCGGTGGATTTCCGCGGCAGGCCCACCGCCCGAAGGGCAATCGATATGCGCAGAGCCGATGAACCCCTTCATCAGCTTGTTGGCGACATAATAATCCTCGGTCAGCAGCCCGCTTGCGACATGCATGGCGACGCTGTCCGGCCCATGACGGTGCAGCACATCCTTCAGTCGTCGGGCCGCCTGGCCGATTATCCGGTCCCAGCTTACCCGCTGCCCGTTCAGCAGGGGATGAAGCATCCGCCCATCCAAGGGCACCATGGCGTCGATCGCCTCGCTGCGGGGGCAAAGCAGTCCGCTATTGGCCGGATGCACGGGGTCGCCCGCGAAGGACAGGTCGCGTCCCTCCCCGGTCATGGCGCGCACGCCGCAGCCGACCGAACACTGGCCGCAAAGCGTTCTAACCACCGTCATCGCGTGATGTCAGCCGGCCTTCATCATCTCTGGCAAGCGACGATCGCGGCGATGACCGACAGCGTTTCTTCGGGATCGCGCACACGCACGGTATCCAGTCCCAGTTCCTTGGCTGGATAGTCGTTCCCGCCAGGGAAAATCGCGTCTCCGATGAACATCATCGCATCCAGCGCGATACCGCTCGCGTCGCGCAGCTTCTTGAGGCCATAGGCCTTGTCCACGCCCTCGCGCGTGATGTCGATCGATGTCGCGCCGCCCATGTTGATCGACAGGCCGGGCAATCGCCCGCGCAGATCGGCCTGGATGATACGGCGCTTGGCAAAATCCGGGTCCCAGCCTTCCTTGGCATGGATCGGCGCCTGCTGGCCCAGCGCGGAAAAGGTGATCTGGCTGCCGCGATCCTCGATTCGCTCGCCCCAGGTTTCTTCCGGCACGAAACCCGTCGCCTCCAGCGCCTGATCGAAAGCAGCGAAGATCTTCTGCTTCTGCTCTTCGTCGAACAGTTCGGCATAGACCGGCGTCCAGGCTGCCTGTTGCTGTGTGTAGAGTTTTGTCCCCGTCGTCGGCATCAGCCACAAGCGCGACAGGTCCGCGCGGGCAGGCATGCGGCTTGCCACCTGCTTGTCGAACTGCGGCCAGTCTCCCCCGGAGATCACGGCGACATGCGCAACCCCCAACAGGTCTGCCAGCGCCTCACCCATCTCCTCGCCAAGAGGCTGCTTGCTTTCCGCCAGTGTTCCGTCGAGATCGAAGGCGATCAACTCTTTCATATGGACAGGCTCCTGAAATCCATGCCGGCGGAGCTACCATCAATTGAGCGATCGGCAAATGCATAGAGCCAGGGAAATGACGCCGCGCATGATGTTGAAAAAGGAAAGCGACTGGCTGTTGCTCGGCCGTGGCAAGAGCTCGGAGGTTTTCCGCATTGGACATGGAGAGGTCATCAAGATCTTCCATCCGGCCGTGTCGGAAGACATGATCGCGCGCGAAATGACGGCGGCGACGCTCGCCTCCTCGCTTGGTCTCCCCACGGCCGCGCCCCGCGCGCGCATCGCGGTGGAGGACAAGCGCGCGCTCCTCTACCCCGAAATCAGCGGCATTTCGATCGCTCGCGCCATCCGCAAGCAGCCGCTGTCAGCCGCATCCCTACTGCGCGACATGGCGGCCCTGCTGCACAAGGTCCATACCCCGCCCGCCTCCGGGCTGCGCACCGTCAAGTCCGTCCTGCAGACCGACATCGACTACGGCCCCGCCCCCGATAAGCTCAAGAGCGCCGCCAGACATTATCTTGGTCGCCTCCCGGAGGGCAACCACCTGCTCCACGGCGACTTCCACATCGATAATATCCTGGTCAGCGATAGCGGACTGGTGATCCTCGACTGGGCGAAGGCCGCGATCGGTGCGCCTGCCGCCGATGCCGTCAGGAGCGAGATGCTGATGCGCTTCGGCGAAGGCCCCACCGACACCATCACCAACCTCTGGCGCAACTGGGCCGCTCGCCAGCTGAACAATGCCTATCCTAGGCAAAGTGGCCTCACACCCGATCAACTGAGCCTGTGGCGTCCTGTCGTGGCGCTGGCATGGCTCCGCGCACGCCCACCCATTCGCGAGAGGGCTTTCGCCCGCTACCTCGACAAAGCCTTGCGCAAGGCGGGACTCCCAGGTTTCAGCTGACGCGCGCCAGACTGATGCGCCGAACGGGCGTGTCCGAACTGCGTTCCGCCATCGTCGATCGACCGCACAAACGCTCCACCGCATTGTTGACCAGCATCTCGAGCCCCTGATCGCTCAGCAGGCCGCCCCGGATCAGGCATCGGTCGATCAGCACCCGACGAAATGCGGCGTACAGCGTCTGGTCCGGTGCTCCCGGATCGATCCAGAACTCGTCCAGCGTCCCCTTATAGACGACGCCGGGCACCTTGTAGACCGCATGTCCCAGCACCAGCACCGGCTTGCCCTTGTTCAGCGCCAGAGTGCCGACCGTGCTGTTGACCGTCACCACGCCCAATGACCGCCCCACCACCTGCGCGATATCGAGGTCCGCGAGATAATAGACCCGATCTTCCACGCCATATCGCGCGGCCAGCCGCCGTGTCAGCCGCTCCCACGCCACCAATCCCGAATCCAGCGGATGGCGCTTTACCAGCAGGTTGGTGCCCTCGGGCGCATATCGCGCGAAGCTCTTGATCACGAACCGCAACGCCGCGCGCATATTGCCGAACGGCGAATGCACGCGAATCTGATAATCGGAATCAAGCTGCAACGGCAGGGCGAAATAGGGCTTGTCCCGTATCGTCTCCCACTGCGTACGCGACAGACGCACGTCCCGATTGCGCAGCATCAGCTTCTTGAACCAGCCCGCCGCCTCCAGCAGGAAGCTTTGCGGCCGGTGCGTGCGGTAGAATGGAAAGATGGGCCACATCATCGCCGACGCCAGCCCGTTGCGCATCGTATTGACCGCGCGCCTGCGGAAGGCCGAGGGTATTTGCGGCTCCCGCCCTCCCTCCGGCGGCAGGCCCAACGCCTGCTCCAGGAACCATTGCGGGTCGAGCGGCAGGGTCGAATTGCCGTTCACCCCATCTTCCTGCAACGTCATGAAGTCGGGCCGGATATAGCCTTCCTCCAGCACATGGACGCGCAAGCCCCGCAGCCGCGCCATCTTGTGCGCCGACGCATGATAGGGTCGGCAGTCGCCATAGAGGATCAGGTCGGTGACGCCATGCTGGACGATGAAATCATCGAAAAAGAGCGGCCAGTTGCGGAAGGTGCCGCGATAATCGGTCGCATCCCCAGGCCAATCGACCTTGTCCCCGCCATTGATGTTAATCCGCAGCGCGCCATGCCCCCGCGCGCGCAAGGCATCGGCCAGCATCGCGAAAAAGGGTCCATGCGGCCCCTGGAGGAATAGGAAGGTCTTGGCTTGGCCGTCAGCCATGGAAATGCTCGGCAGACACTGTCATAAATCTTCTAATTTTCCCCTGTAGCGTCCGCATTCGGATCAGCCATGAGATTGATGACGTCGATCCGCCACCCAAACGCTCCACCATGATTTCGGGGCCGCAGGGCAAGCATGTTACCGGGTCCAGGTAGCGAGGATAGAGAATGAGGGCGGCCGCGACAAGCTGGTCGATCGTCAGCTTGCGCCCTCGTCGCGGATTGGGCTCCGCCAGATCGCGCGTCAATCCCCATCCAGCATAGAATGGCATGCCGTGCACCGTGACTGGCCGGTCGCGCAGCAACGCCTCGAAACCCGTCAGCGACGAAAGCACATGCACGTCGTCAACCGCCTGCACCAGCGCCATCAGCGGCGCGCCGCTGTCCAGTGCGTCGGCATATTCATGCACCACCGCATCGCTCAAATGCCCACGCCGCAATCCGGCCTGCACGTCGGGATGGGGCCGGTAGATGATATGGGCATCCGGCTCGACCTGGCGCGCTCGCTCCAACAGCCCCAGATTGCCCTCGACCCCAGCGCCGCCAAGCTGCACCGACAGGTCATCCTCCACCTGCCCGACGACCAGCACGGTCCGCTTGCCTGTCGGAAGGCTCGGCATCTGCCCCGCATCCTGCCCATATTTGGTGACACCCGTCGCCCGGATCGCTTCACGCAGCCGTCGCGCCCGCTCGACAAGCGCCGCTGGAAAAGCATGTGTCGCCAGCAGCCTTTCCAGATCGCTCGGCCTGCCCGCGTCATAATAGATGCCGGACCGATCCACGACGACGGAACCCGGCGGTGTCAGCGCGGCGCCCAGCCCCTTGGACCGCAAGAAGCCGTCCTCCACCCGCGCAACCGCAATGTCCGGCGCATCCGTCTGCAAGGAAGTGGGCACCCGCGACGGCCATATCGCCAGCGCTCCCCCTTCCCGCCGCGCGCGCACCACTCCGGAGCGCGGAGACAGGAAAGGCGGCGACCGCACCCCATTCCACAGGAACCGCCGCATCGCGTCGCGCTTCCAGAAAGCCATGCCGCTGGCTGCGGCGATATGCCGGTTGCCTTGCAGATGACGACCCCACTCGGCCAGTTGCGCGATGGCCTGCTCGACGCCAATCGCCTCCCCGCTGAAACAATCGCGGTAGCTGGCAGCTGCTACCGCCCGCTTTGCCTCCAGCCGAAGCAGCTCCGGCGCGATTATCTCGCCGTCGGGTCCATGCACGGCAACGCCCAGTATTCCCGCAATGATCGCCAGTTCGTCGTCGGCCGCCGCGTGGACGGCGCGCGCCTGCGCTACCAGCGCCCAAGGGTCATAGGACTTGGCAGACTGCCGCAATGGCAGGATGACAATCTCGCGTCGATCAAGCCCGTCGCGGGAAAAGCGACAACCCGCCCGCGTCACCAGCTTCACGCCCTCACGCTGGCGACCCCAATAAGCCCCACCCACCCGCGCGGCTGCAATCTGGTCGATGACGCTGTCGGGCACCTCGTCCGGCTCCCCCGCCGGGCTGCGCAAGACGCTCACCGCCGCGACGCGCGGTGCAATTCCCGGAAATGGCGGCGATCGCAGGAAGGGCAGCGGCGTCACGTCGTCAAATCCAGTCCGCACCCGTCAGAAAAGCAATTGGTCACAAAAGTTTCATGCGCAGCACCGACGAACGCGTCAAGCGGCTGCGCGCGCCGTCACATCGTCCAGCAATTGCATGATGATGTCGAAATAGTCTCGCCATTGCGGTGCGCGCCATGTCTTGATGCGCGCCATCTGCGCCTCTCGCTCCGGCGAATCCGGCAACGCATAGGCTTCGATCAGCCGCATCCAGCCCAGTCCGTCCAGCGGATCGAGATAGTCCGGGGCCTCTCCCCCGACTTCCCGATGGGCGACGATATCGCTGCAAATCACCGGCACGCCTACCGACAGCGCCTCGATCACCGGAATGCCGAACCCTTCTTCGAATGAAGGCATCAGCATCGCCCGCGCGCCCGCCACCAGCGCATGCATTTCCGTGTCGGGCACGCTGCCCGCTTCGATGACATGGCCGCGCAGGATTTCCGCGCGCTCCAGCATGTCGACGACATTCTCATTTTCCCAACCCCGCCGGCCGATCAGCACCAGCACCGGGGCGCTATCGCCCAACCGCTCCACCAGACGCCGCCACAGATTGAGCAGCAACAGGTGGTTCTTTCGAGGCTCGATCGTGGAGATGTAGACGAAATAGGGCCGCGACGGCACATTCTGGCTTTCCCCCCCAAATATATCTGGTGGGTCCGCACCGAAATGCGCGACGCACAGACTGCGCCCTTCCATGCTCCGGGTCATGAAGGGGCGAAGTGCATCTATCGTCGCTTGGCTGTTGCCGATGATACCGTCGGCATAGCGATCGATCGTGCGTATCCGCCGTCGGTGCTCTTGCGCCCCCTGCGGACGGGCGAACTCGGGATGAGTGAGCGGGATGACGTCATGCACCAGCGTCACGAAGCGCGCGCCTTCCGCCCGCAGGATCGCGCCCACCTGATCCGGGTCGTCCAGATGATGGGGCGACACTTGCAGATAGACGCGCGGGCTGCGGGCGCGGGGCACCGGGCGTGGCCGCAGCGCGATCAGGTGCCGGATCACCGCGGCCCGTCCCGCCGCCTCATCCTTGACGCTGCTGTTGCGCCAGCGCGCCGCCGTGAATGCCAGAAACTGTCGAACCGCAGCGCCGTTCAGGCGCCCATAATAGCCCCCTGCCGGATGCACGGCGGCAAAGGCCAGCCGGTCCGGGATCCGCTCCAGCAATTCGCGCGCATAGACATATTCGACGCGGTCGATGCCCGTCGGCGCCGCGTGGAAGCTGCGCGACAACAGGCGCGAAATATCGAGGATAATCTCCGCCTTGCCATCCGCCGCAGCGACATAGCTTCTCGCCGGTTTCGAGCGCAGCGCCAGCCGCGCGCCGGGCGCCTTGAAGGGCTTCAACGCCATGTCAGCGCTTTTCGACCGAATTTATCATGAAGCTCAATCGCAGCTCAGAAAGCGCCACGAATCTCTTCCGCTAGCGCTTCAAGGTCCGCAGCATCAGCGAAATCGCCCTGCGCATGGGCAGCAAAACCCGTCGGCCCGCCCTGCCAGCGTGGCACGATGTGGAAGTGCAGGTGAAACACCGTCTGCCCGGCGGGCGCGCCGTTGAACTGCGCGACATGGATGCCGTCCGGCTTCAAAGCCTTGGCCGTGGCGTTGGCGACCTTCTTCACCGTGGCCATCACCTGCGCCAGCGCCTCATCCTCTATCTCCAGGATGTTGCGCGCCTTCGACCATTTGGAAATGACCAGGCTATGCCCCTTCGACTGCGGCTGGATGTCGAGAAAAGCATAAGTATGCTCATCCTCATACAGCTTGGTCGAAGGAATCTTGCCCTGAAGGATCAGTGCAAAGACATTGCCTTCGTCATAGGTGCCCTCAAGGCTCATGCCAGCGTCCTCAGCTCAGATAATGAGCCGTGGTCTTAGCGGCGACTTCCTCCGCCGTCACGCCCGGTGCGAGTTCGATGAGCTTGAAGGGGCTGTCATGGTCGGGCCGCTGGAACACGCACAGGTCCGTGACGATCATGTCCACGACATTCTTGCCGGTCAGCGGCAGGGTGCAGGCCGGAATGAACTTGGGATCGCCATTCTTGGAGGTGTGTTCCATGACGACGATGATCTTCTTGACACCCGCGACCAGATCCATCGCGCCGCCCATGCCCTTGATCATCTTGCCGGGGATCATCCAGTTGGCGATGTCGCCATTTTCCGCGACTTCCATCGCGCCAAGAACGGTCAGGTCGATATGCCCGCCGCGGATCATGGCGAAGCTGTCGGCGCTGGAGAAATAGACGGTGTTGGGCAGTTCGCTGATCGTCTGCTTGCCCGCATTGATGAGGTCGGCATCCTCTTCGCCCTCATAGGGGAAGGGGCCGATGCCCAGCATGCCGTTTTCCGATTGGAGCGTCACCTCCACGCCAGCGGGAATATGGTTCGCCACCAAGGTCGGGATGCCGATGCCGAGGTTGACGTAAAAGCCGTCCTTCAGTTCCTTCGCCGCCCGCGCGGCCATCTCGTCACGAGTCCAAGGCATCAGGCGGTCTCCCTCTGGCGAACGGTGCGGAATTCGATCTTTTTGTCGTACGGCGCGCCGATGATCATCCGCTTCACATAGATGCCGGGCAGGTGGATGCTGTCGGGGTCCAGGCTGCCGACCGGCACCACTTCCTCCACCTCGGCGACGCAGATTTTCGCGGCGGTCGCCATCGGCTGGTTGAAATTGCGCGCGGTCTTGCGGAAAATGAGGTTGCCGCTCTCGTCGGCCTTCCATCCCTTCACGATCGACACATCGGCAAAGATGCCGCGTTCCAGGATATAATCCTGCCCATCGAAACTCTTCACTTCCTTGCCTTCAGCGACCGCCGTGCCCACGCCCGTCTTGGTATAGAAGCCCGGAATGCCCGCGCCGCCAGCGCGGCAGCGTTCCGCCAGCGTGCCCTGGGGTGAAAACTCCACCTCCAATTCACCGCTTAGATATTGCCGCTCGAACTCCTTGTTCTCACCGACATAAGAGCTGATCATCTTCTTGACCTGCCTTGTACGAAGCAGCTTGCCCAGCCCTTCGCCATCGATCCCGGCATTGTTTGACGCAATGGTCAGATCCTTGACACCGCTGTCGCGGATCGCGTCGATCAAACGCTCCGGGATGCCGCATAGGCCAAAACCGCCTGCGCACAGATGCATGCCATCGAAGAGAAGGCCCTCCAACGCACTCGCAGCATCGGGGTATAGCTTGTTCACCATCGCCAGTCCTCCTCCTGAACTTTATCAAGCGCCATAAGAGGTAGTGGCCGGACGGTCAATTTGCTGCGATGGCGAAATTTGTGCCCGGCCTGCGATTAGATCAGGCCAGCGAGCGGGCTCGACGGATCAGCATAGAGCCGCTTGCCCATCCGCCCCGCGCGATAGGCCATGCGCCCCGCCTCGACCCCAGCCTTCATTGCCGCCGCCATTAGCACCGGGTCCTTCGCCTCCGCGATGGCCGTGTTCATCAGCACGCCGGTACAGCCAAGCTCCATCGCCTCGGCCGCTTCGGACGCCGTGCCCACGCCCGCATCGACCAGCACCGGCAGCTTTGTGCCCTCAACGATCAGGCGGATGGTGACCCTGTTCTGGATGCCGAGACCAGACCCGATCGGCGCGCCCAGCGGCATGATCGCCACCGCACCCGCATCCTCCAGCCGCTTGGCCGCGATCGGATCATCTACGCAATAGACCATCGGCTTGAAGCCTTCCTTGGCCAATATCTCCGTCGCGCGCAGCGTTTCCACCATATCGGGATAGAGCGTCCGCGCCTCGCCCAGCACCTCCAGCTTGACGAGATCCCATCCACCGGCCTCGCGGGCCAACCGAAGAGTGCGGATCGCGTCTTCACCCGTATAGCAACCCGCCGTGTTGGGCAGGTAGGTGATCTTCTTCGGGTCGATAAAGTCGGTCAGCATCGGCGCCTTGGGGTCCGATACGTTCACCCGCCGCACAGCCACGGTGACGATCTCCGCCCCCGACGCTTCGACCGCCGCAGCATTCTGCTCGAAATTCTTGTATTTGCCGGTGCCGACGATCAGGCGAGACCGGAAAGTCTTGCCCGCAACCGTCCAGCTGTCGTCATCGACAGCCGACACATCGCCACCGCCGACGAAGTGGACAATCTCCAGTTCGTCGCCATCCTCCACCAGCACCTGCGTCAGGGTGGAACGCGGCACGACTTCCAGGTTCCGCTCCACCGCCACCTTTTCAGGCACGAACCCCAGCTCGCTCGCCAGTTCGGCCAGCGTCAGGCCCGCGCGCACCCGGCGATGCTCGCCGTTGATGTGGATGGATAGGGTTCCGTCGACGTGCAATGCTTTGTTCCCGGCAAAGAAGGTGTCTCGACTTGGCGCGACACGAAAGGCTAAAGGTCAGGGCGCATATAGGGGCGGCAGTGCCCCACTCGCAACCATAAGGGGGACTGCCATGGCCGACGCGCGTAAAATCTATGTGTTGAACGGCCCGAACCTCAACATGCTGGGTACGCGGGAGCCGGACATCTACGGCTATGACACGCTGGACGACATCGCCGAACGCATGGGGGACGCGGCGCAGCGCGCCCATGTCGAAATCGATTTCCGCCAGTCCAACCATGAAGGCCATCTGATCGACTGGCTCCAGGAAGCGCATGAAGAAGGCGCGCACGCCGTCATCCTCAATCCGGGCGGCCTAACCCACACCTCCATCGCGCTGCATGACGCGATCAAGGGGATCAGCGTGCCCGTGATCGAGGTTCACCTGTCAAACCCCCACACTCGCGAGCCTTTCCGCCACAAAAGCTATGTCGGCATGGCGGCGAAAGGCACGATCGCGGGCTTTGGCGCGATGTCCTACATGCTGGCGCTCGAAGCCGCACTGGAACTTTAACTC
>JAEZCS010000218.1 GCA_023433445.1 Pseudomonadota bacterium
GCAAGAAGGACACGCTGGTTGGCCTCAAGGAAAACGTCATCGTCGGCCGCCTCATCCCGGCGGGCACCGGCGCTGGCATGAACCGCATGCGCGTTGCCGCCTCGTCGCGTGACGCGGCGATGCGGGCCGCTCTGCGGGCCTCGAGCCAGGTCGACCTGATCGCGCCAAAGACGGCTGCTGAAGAGCACGCCGCCGAACTGGCGCAGGGCCCGGAGGCTGCGATCGGAGACGACCCGCTGGCCGCCGTTCAGGGTGAGGACTTCACCACCCAGGACCTCGACTGAGACCTTTGAAATAAGGAGCGCCGCTTCCTATCTTGGAAGTGGCTCCCAGCCATCATGGCTTTAACGCCATGGCAAGAGCCCGCCGGATGCCACAATCGTCCGGCGGGCTTTCTGTTGACCCCCTGATGCTCGCATTTGTGCCCGACACATGGCGCAAGCCTCTTGACCAATCGAAAATGCCCGCTTATTTGCGCGGCTTCGGCAGGCTAATGCCAGCCGACGATGCCCGATCCTCTAATGGTAAGAGAGCGGACTCTGACTCCGTCAATCAAGGTTCGAATCCTTGTCGGGCATCCAGATATTTGTTGAGTTCGACTAACTCGTCCCCAAATCTGGATAAGTCGTCCTGACGGTGGTCGTTCGGCATGCAGCTTGTTGCCATCTCACCTTTGGCACGGCCAATCAGGCGCCCGAGATCCTTCTTTTTGACCCGCAGGCTCGATGCCGTGCGGCGGGCCTTGAGATAGATCGCTTCGATCATCACCCTCTTACAATCAGTGCCCGTGGAGGTCAGCCCTTCAATAACCCACTGGAGGCTTGCCGTGCCTCTTCGGGAGATGCGCCTCAAGCCCCCACCTTCCGCCCATCCGTTCGCCAATACGGGTCGCTCATATCCAGTCTCCTCACGGAGCCTGAATCACATCAAGCCGCTCACATCTCTGGCGCCTGACCCTAGCGGACGGCAAAGGGTACGCGCACAGTGACACTGGCGTCGGGCGCGCTGTCGGTCGTGCCAACTTCAACTGCGACGTTCACCATCTGTCGCTCCGTCAAGCGATAGGACATGCCGAATGACAAGGCGCCGATCTGGATCGATTGCGACCGCTGCGCCAGGCCATTGATCGTCGTCTTTGTCGAGAAAATGGAATTATGCTCATACCCCAGGGAGAAGGAAAAGCGGGGATTGAGGGCGAAGCCGAAGCCCAAGTTTGCGCTCATCGCGTCCCCTGGATCAACTCGCCCAACGGTGACCCCACCGATCTCCCGACCAATGTTCGCCGAAAAATTATATAGGTAGCTGACGCCACCGAAAATGACTGCCGGATCGGACGGCAGAAGGAAGCTGAGGCCCGGCTGCATCGCCCAGAAGCCTGAGCCCGTCGCCAAACCCTGGGCAACACCATATTCGTCATAGTCAATGTCGAACGGCCCCTTGCCGGTGGGCATCTTGACGCGCAGGCTTCCGATCCAAACCGGGTGATCGCCCGATGCCGAATTGAGTTGGTAGCGCAGCGCGAGTTCAGCATCGCCTATGTGCTGTTCCGACAGATGGAGGACTCTGCTGATACTCCCTTCCCGCTGCTGCACGACTTCCACACGATCGGAGCGGAAGAGATAGGGCAGCCGCGCCTCCAATTCGAGGCGACTGGTAAGACCGTAGCGTAGTGTCGCGGTCGGGACGATGCTGTTGCGGACTGCGTTATTGGCTTCGATCAGACCGATCTGAATGCCCGGCGTCAGTTCGATCCCCCGGAACACCAGCCGATTACTTGAAGAGGTGCTATACTCGACCGACGGGTCGAATGTGAGATGCCCCGCCCGTGTCAGCACGCCCACTTTTTCTGGCAAGGCCTCAACCTTGGTCGCGGCGAAGATAAGGCTCGGCGCTTCACCGACAGGCTGCGTTGGTGCACTCACCTCAGCCTGTGCGGTCGCCTTCGCCGAAACGCCCTGCCCTTCGGTGGAGCTGGCGCCCGCAATGTCGGCTCGCAATCGCGCGATCTCACGTTCCTGCGACTCGATCCGCGCGTTCTGTGCCTCAATCGTCGCCCGCTGCGCGTCAAGGTCACGGCGCATTGCCTGCAGTTCGGCTTCGATCGACCTTGCACCGCGCGCCAGCGCGGGCGGGGACGCCACGAAAGCAGGCAGCAGGAGGCAGCCTGCGGCGATGCGGGCGATCGCCCTCCGTTCAGCGCGCATAAGCGCCCACCATCGCGCCAAGAGTGGCACCAAGCTTGCTACCCAGAAGCCCGGTCTGGAACTGCGCGAAACCGCCGAGGTCGAGCCGCGCATCAATCTCCTGACGCAGCGCGATATTGCTGGCGCTGTTGAGGATGATAGTCTGCAACGATCCATCCACGCGCTGAAGCAGCGCGGTCTGCCCTTGGTTTGCGAGAAACAGCCCGCCGCTACCCAGATAGCGCTCCAGCCCGGCCCCAAAGCCGGCCGCCGCCAGCCCTTGAAGCGTCGCGGGCGTCAGCGCCGAGGAAACCGAACGCTCTACGCCACCGTCCTGGCCACCCCAGCTCACATTGGTCTGCAGGACCAGGTTACCGCCGATATAGGTGCGCATCTCTACGCCCAGACGGATATCAACGCCGCTGATGACGAAGCCGCCACGCTGCGCGTCTAGTTGAGCGTCTGTCAGCTGCGCGACCGTTCCCTCAATCGGCTGCGCCTTGGCGCGCTCCGTGCCGCCGGTCCAGCAGAGCAACAGCAACCCCAAACCAGCGGCGCTCTTCATGGGGAAACCGCATTGATGGACGGGCTGATCTGATAAAGCGGCGGCAAACGGTCGGTGAGATTGGTGATGGAGGCGGGCCGCCCTGTCTCCCGAACGGGCGCGCGCGGTCGGCTGCCCCATTCTGCCGCGAGATTGTAGAGCGGCGGCTTCGCGGAAACCGGCGAGAGTACGGCAAGGAATATGCCGTTCCACATGGCAGCGAAGTCGGAGACGGAATAGATTTTCTGCCCTAGCATCGGATCACCGACGAGTATTTCGTCGCCACGCACGCCCTTCACAACGACGAAATGCTTGTATCCGCGGATGTCCAGAATAACGATACCGGGCTGCCCCAACTGCCTCAACTGAGCCGAGGACAGGCGAAAGCCTTCGGCGCGCAGTCCGATGCTCTCAAGGTACAGCTTCATGTCGCGCATGGAAAATCCCAGCTTGCGGATCTTGGCCTGATCCCCCTTCTCCCACATGGACAGGAAAACCGTTTGCTCGGGTGTGGGACGTTCATAATGATAGCTGAGCAGCGTGGCCACCGCTGCCGATCCGCAGCTGAAGTCATAGCGTTGCGGCACCACTGTGCGAAAGGGGATGTCTCGCCAGCTCAGAACGGCAATGGCAGGTCGTCCTCCGTCGCTATCCAGCCTGACCTGCGCCTGCGCAGCCGGGCCCGCCATCGACAGGCTGCACAGGACCGCAAGGAAGAACAGGCGCCTAGGGCTGAACATTGATGGTAAGGTTCACCGCCGTCTGGAGGCTTACCTGCGCTCCTGTATTGATGGCGAAATTGCCGATCCCGTTGAAATTGGACAGGGCATCACCGCTCAGACTGACGGCGCCGGCGCTATAGCCACCCGCCAGGCTGTTGCCAGCAAGAACGGACGTGAGCGTCTGACTACCGGCAACAATCGTCTGCCCGCCGCGGTTGAGATCAAGTTCCGTTTCGCTGAGCGGTGGACCTGGGGTCGCCTTGTCGCCTGCACCTCCCTCCGCCGCCGATATGGGCTGGGGCGAAAGCCCCGCGGCGCTGAGCATCGCTGCGGCGAAAAGAACCAAATGATTGGACGACAGACGCATGTCAGTTGCCGCGTCCAACAGTCGTGTTTCCCTGCGCCGCGATGTTCGTCGCCGCGATCGCGTTGGCAGCGAGGCCAATGTTCCAACCATCTACACGTCAAATTGCTCTTGCTCGACTGCATTTGCCTTACCAGCTTGCTGATCCTGGCAGACCGTCTGTTCTATGAATGGGTGGTTCAGGCAGGATGCGATCAACCTCGTCGCCATGGTCGTTATGTGAGGAAATGATGCCCTACAAGCCGATACGCAAAGCCGTATTTCCTGTCGCAGGCCTCGGCACGCGCTTTCTGCCTGCGACCAAGTCGGTGCCCAAGGAATTGCTGCCGGTCGGCGACCGCCCGCTGATCCAATATGCCGTCGATGAAGCGCGTGAGGCGGGGATCGAGCAGATGATCTTCATTACCGGCCGCGGCAAAGGCGCGATCGAGGATTATTTCGACATGGCCTTCGAGGCTGAAGCAACCCAGCGGGAGCGCGGCAAGGATCTCTCCGCGCTCGATGGCACCCGGCTCGCGCCCGGCAACGCCG
>JAEZCS010000044.1 GCA_023433445.1 Pseudomonadota bacterium
CCCCCAAAGAGGCCACCTGCTGCCCCAAATGAGGCAGTTTAGTCTTTCCCTAATCATTGAAGATTATGCGCTGTGTCATGGACATGGCATCGCATCCCCTGCCCAGCGGCACCCGTGCCTATGGCCCCGCTCAACGCGCCCGCTGGACCGCGTTGGCGGCAGAGGCGGCGGAAGCCAACGCCTTTTACGCGCCGGACATGCTCTGCGCCGCGCTGGACCATCTGGCCGGGACGCCCGGCGTGCGCATTGTCGAGGCGCAGTCGGAAGGCGAACTGATCGGGTTGTTGCCAGTGACGATTGCGGCCCGTCACGGCCGCCTGCCGCTATCCTGCGTCACCAACTGGATGCATGAACATTGCTTTTTCGGCGCACCGCTGATCCGGCGGGGTGCGGAGATAGCAGCCTGGCGTGGGCTGCTCGCACAGCTGGATGATGCGCATTGGGCGGCGGGATTTCTATATCTGCGGGGTTTGGACGCAGCGGGCGCCAACGCGGCTGCGCTGGAGGCGCTGTGCGTCGAACAGCGGCGGGGGCGACGCGAGGTTCATCGCTATGACCGCGCCATGCTGCGGTCCGACCTGGATGCCGACGCCTATTGGGAAAGCCATGTGCGCGCGAAGAAGCGCAAGGAAATCAGGCGTCTGCAAAAGCGGCTGGCCGACATGGGCGCCGTAAATCAGCGCCTGATGGCCGACAGGGCCGAACTGCCGCACTGGTGCGCCGATTTTCTGGCACTGGAGGCATCGGGATGGAAGGGGCGTGCAGGATCGGCGCTTGCCTGCTCGCCCCAGGATGCGGCTTTTTTTCGCGCGGCCTGCGCGGCGGCATTCGACGCCGGGCTGCTGCATTTTTTGCGCATCGAGCTTGATGGACGCCCGATCGCCATGCTGGCGAATTTCCGTCATGGCGATGGCGCTTTTTCCTTCAAGATCGCCTTTGACGAGGAAATGGGTCGCTTTTCGCCCGGCGTGCTGATCGAGCTTGCGAACCTGCACGCGGTGCAGGGTGATGCGGCGATCGGCTGGATGGACAGCTGCGCCGCGCCCGATCATCCGATGATCGACAGCCTGTGGGCCGAGCGGCGGACGATCGTGCAATATCGCGTGGCGCTGCGTGGCCGGGGCGTTGATCGCATTACGCGCGCGGCTGCCTTCGCAATCGCCAATGGCGTCGAGGCGATCGCCAGCCATATGAAAGGACAGGGATGACCGCTCACTCACCCATCAGCGCGCAGCTTTTCGATGAGGATGCGCGGCGGATATTCGCGGGAGCCTATCCTGACGCCGCGGTGAAGCTGCATCATGGGCTTGTCGGGCACCCGCTGCTGGCGATCGAGGCGCTGGCAGGGCTTGCCGAGCGGATGCCGGCGGCATCGGTCGAATATAATCTGGGCAAGCTGCCGCTGGGCGTTCGCCCGGAGGATACGCCGTCGAACGGTCTCACGCTGGGTGAGACGATCCGGACGATCGAAAGCAACGGCAGTTGGGCGGTGCTGAAGAATGTCGAGCGGGACGCGGCCTATGGCGCCCTGCTGGACGCTGCGCTGGCGGAACTCGCGCCGATCGTGGACGCGCGGACGGGGGCGATGCTGAACCGGGAGGCGTTCATCTTCCTGTCTTCGCCGGGCAGCGTGACACCGTTCCACATGGACCCGGAGCATAACATCCTGCTCCAGATCATGGGCGAGAAGGTGATGACCGTGTTTCCGGCAGGTGACCCAGAGCTGGTGCCTGCGGTGCAAAGCGAGGCTTTCCATGCGGGTGGGCATCGCAACCTTAATTGGCAGGAGCATTTTCGGGAGCGCGGGACGGCGGTCAAGCTGTTGCCGGGCGATGCGATCCATGTGCCGGTGAAGGCGCCGCATTTTGTGGAAAATGGCGCGGGCGTGTCGATCAGCCTGTCAGTGACCTGGCGGTCGGAGCGGAGCGTTGCCGAAAGCGAGCTTCATGGACTGAACGCGCTGCTGCGGCGGCGGGGGCTGCCGGTAGGGCGGATCGGTTCCGCGCCCGAGCGGCAGGGCGCGCGGCGGCTCGCCTATCGGATCATGCGGAAGCTGGGCGTTTAAGCAGGCGGCGGAGCAGCGCTTCGGCCTCAAGCCGGGGCGAGAAGCGTTCGAATATCCACCATTCCAGCGCCTCTTCGCGGGTGGCGAGGCTTTGCTTGTAGCGGTCCTTGCCTGCGAGGAGGGAATAGAGGCTGAGGCCCTTCCCCGCATAATGTGCGACGGCAGCGGTGTGGCAGAGAAGGCCGGGCTTGTCCTTGGCTGTGCGCGGAGCGGCGAAGGCGGACTGGTAGTTCATCGCTTGGCCCCGATGGATGAAATTGACCAGCAGGCCGACGGTGCCGCCGTCGTCAGTGAAGCGGAGGAGCTCGACCTCGCCGCTCGGCATGCCTTTTTGCGTGAGGGTGAGGAGGAAGCGGCGGAAGGCTGGGTCCGCCCAGGCATTGTCTTCGTGGCGGCCTTCGTTGAGGGCGCGCATCTCGTCCAGCCATGCGGCAGCTTCTTCCGGGGTGGCAGCGGCGGTGACGGTGGGGAGGCCGCCATGATCCCTGATCGCGCGGCGGATCTGGCTGCGGGTGTTGGCGCTGAGCAATGAGAGATAATCGCCATTGGCGGCGCGGACGGCTTCCAGGTCTGCCTGATAGACAGGCGAGCGGTCCACGCGGGTAGCGCGGCGAACGGGTAATGCGAGCAGGGGTGAGCCGGGGGTGATGCCGCTTAATCGCAGAGCGCGCCAGTTGGTCCGGCGCTGGATGGCGGCATGAAAGGCTTGAGCAGAGTCGGCTTCCAGACCGCGCCGGGCAAGCAGGCCATTATATTCGACATAGGGCCGGTCGGCGGCGGGATCGCCCGACTGGTTGAGCGAGAGCGTGGCGCAGCGGCCGAGCAGGCGCGGCTGCATCGCATGGCCGATGAGCGCGAGGGCGACGTCCCTGCCCTCCCCATCCGTGATGCACAGCAGGTCGGGGCGGACGCCATAGCTTTCGAGCCAGCTGCCGGTCCAGGTCCAGCCGAGGAAGAAGGAGGCGTCCGATGCCGCCTCCAGCGCCTGCCAGCGCGGGGCGAGCGCGGCGAGATCGGGCAACGGGGAGAAGTGGGCGGAAAGAGCCATCGCCGCCCTTGTGACAGAGCTGCAAGGGCGGTCAAGTCAGGGACGTTAAGGGCAGTCGTCAAGGTTGAGGCGCTTTGAGGGATCGATGGACCCGTCGGGGCGCACGCCTGCGCGAGCCAGATCGCGGCGCATACGCCCGGTGAGGAAGCGGAACCACATGCGGAAATCGGCGCGCAGGGACCAGAGCGGATGGCGGAAGGTGGCGGGCCTGTTGCGCTCGATCAGGGCATGCGCCGCCCAGGCGAAGCCGTAGCCCGCAACGGGCAGTGCTGGAAGAACCCACCAGCGGCCGGTCAGCGGCATGGCGGCCAGCAGCAGGATGACGGCGCTCGTCCCCGCATAATGCAAGGCTCGCGTCCCAGGACGCGCATGTTCCTGAAGATAATATGGCCAGAACTCGCTGAACAGTGCGATGTTGCTCATGCCAGGTCCCTTTCAGGGCTGCACAGCTAAAGACAGGCTTGCTCCAAGTTAAGCCAGATGCGTCAGACCGTGTGCGATTCAGGGGCAAAGAGGAAATAGTCGTAAGCGGCACGGGCCACTTCAGCCATGATGCGGTCGCGTACGGCATGGCCGCGATGATCCTTCATGACGAAGACGGAGATGGCGATCGGGCGGCCATCGGGCAGGGTGATGATGCCGGTGTCATTGCCCAGGCCATTCAATGTACCCGTCTTGTGCGCGACCGGCGTGCCGGGCGGGAGCATGCCGACGAGGCGCGCCTTGCCCGTCTTGCAACGCGCCATGATGCCGAGCAGCCTGGCCGTGCTGTCCCTCTTCAACGCCTTCCCATGCTGGATGGTCGATAGGAGGTCGTTCATCGCGCGGGGCGTCGACGTATCGCGCGGATCGGCGGCGAAGGCGATGTTGGGCATGTTCATCGCATCGCGCGCCCGCGCCGAAATGGGGGTTTCGGCCTCATCCCCTGCCC
>JAEZCS010000102.1 GCA_023433445.1 Pseudomonadota bacterium
AGACATCAGGTTGTCCTGTTCCAGCGTCTCGATAAGGTCGGTGTTCCAGATCAGCGAGCGGTCGGACACACCGACATCCTGCATACTGGCATTGACCTGCGCCATCTTGGTGACGCCCTCGCCCAGCAGCGCGCTGTCGCGGAACACGGCGGCATGCTTCTGCATGGTGTGCTGCATTTCCAGGCGGATCTTCGCCGTGGGCGAACCGCCCTTGGCGTTGCGGTAGTGATCGAGGCGCGACAGCGCCAGATCGGCCGCATCCTTGGGCAGCGGACGGTGCGAGCCATTGGGCTTGATCGTTTCCTTGAGGTGCAGGCCCGTAGCGCGGCCGAACACGACGAGGTCGATCAGCGAGTTGGAACCGAGGCGGTTCGCGCCATGGACCGACACGCACGCCGCTTCGCCGACTGCATAGAGGCCCGGCACGACGACTTCCGGATCGTCGCCGACCTTCGTCACCACCTGGCCATGATAGTTACAGGGGATGCCGCCCATATTGTAATGGACGGTGGGCGTCACGGGCAGCGGCTGACGGGTCAGGTCGACGCCCGCGAAGATCTTGCCGCTTTCGGTAATGCCCGGCAGACGCTCCGCCAGCACCTTGGGATCGATATGGTCGAGGTGCAGGAAGATGTGATCCTTGTTCGGACCAACGCCGCGCCCTTCGCGCATTTCCATCGCCATCGAGCGCGACACGACGTCACGCGACGCAAGATCTTTCGCCGAGGGGGCATAGCGTTCCATGAAGCGCTCGCCTTCGGAGTTGGTGAGGTAGCCGCCCTCGCCGCGCGCGCCCTCGGTGATCAGCACGCCCGCGCCATAAATGCCGGTCGGGTGGAACTGCACGAACTCCAGATCCTGCAAAGGCAGGCCAGCACGCAGCACCATGCCGCCGCCGTCGCCGGTGCAGCTATGCGCCGAAGTGGCGGAGAAATAGGCGCGGCCATAGCCGCCCGTCGCCAGCACGACCGCCTTGCTGCGGAAACGATGGATCGAACCATCTTCCATGCAGATGGCGACGACGCCCCGGCATTCCTTGCCGTTCGGGCCGTCTTCCATGATCAGGTCGATGGCAAAATATTCGATGTAGAAGTCCGCGTCATATTTCAGGCTCTGCTGATAGAGCGCGTGAAGCATGGCGTGGCCGGTGCGGTCGGCGGCGGCGCAGGTGCGCTGCACCGGCGGGCCCGCACCCATATTCTGCATGTGGCCGCCGAACGGACGCTGATAGATCGTCCCATTCTCGTTGCGGCTGAACGGCACGCCCGCATGTTCCAGCTCGATGACCGCGGCAGGCGCTTCACGCACCATATATTCGATGGCGTCCTGGTCGCCCAGCCAGTCCGATCCCTTGACGGTATCGTACATGTGCCAGGTCCAGTGGTCGGGCGAATTATTGCCCAGCGAAGCGGCGATGCCGCCCTGCGCCGCGACGGTGTGCGACCGGGTGGGAAACAGCTTGGTGATGCACGCGGTCTTCAGACCCGCTTCGGCGCTGCCCATGGTCGCGCGCAGGCCCGAACCGCCCGCACCCACCACGACCGTGTCATAGGTATGATCGATGATCTTGTAGGCTTCGCTCATTAGTTGACGACCCCCGTGAAGGCGATCTTGGCGATCGCGAAGATACCAGCGGCGGCGCCAGCGACGGTGTAGAAGTTCAGCAGCAGGATGCAGAAGAAATTCAGCCCCTTGTCGTGAACATAATCCTCCAGCATCACCTGCATGCCCAGCCGCAGATGGTAAAATATGCTGACCAGCATCAGCATCAGCGGCACGGCCACCAGCGGATTGGCGATCCAGTTGCGGGCGCTTTCATAATCCAGCCCCGGCAGGCTCACCAGGCTGAAGATCAGCCACAGCACCAGCAGCAGGTTGCCAACGGCGGTATAGCGCTGCGCCAGCCAGTGATGCGCGCCATGCCGCGCCGAACCCAGGCCACGGACGCGGCCGATTCCGGTTCCCGTTCCCATCAGATTTTCCCCGAAAAGATGGTGGCCCACAGCGCCACGGTGGCAAGCGTCGACAGGACCGGGATCACCAGCGACCAGGTCTTGTTGGTGTTCAACTCATAGCCAGCGCCCATATCCAGCACGAAGTGGCGCAGTCCCGACATCATATGCTGAAAAAAGAACCAGCTGATGCCGATCATCACCAGATAGCCGATCGGCGACGTCGCGCATTTGACGAAGGTCGCATAGGCTTCCGGACCCATTGCTATCGCCATCAGCCACCAGACCACGCCCAGGATGCCCGCGGTGGCAAGGCCGTTTCCGGTCACGCGGTGCAGGATGGAGATCGCCATGTGCGGCCCCCATTTCCAGATCGTCAAATGCGGCGAGAGCGGCCGGCTCGTGGTTCGCGCCATATCTACCTACGTCCCTGATGCTTGTCCCTGATTCCCGTCCCCTTAGGCACGATCGGTCAAGAGGGCAAGCCGCGCTGGCCGTGCGGGCGGGCGATCAGGGCTAAGAACTGATTAACCAGATCGCGCTATGACCTCGGGCACAGACAAGACAATTGAGGTTTACCGCATATGACGTCCGTCGCACCAGCGAAGAGCGCAATGATCGCCAGCATGGCCGAAATCGATCCGAACGGCGAATTGGCCGCGGGTCTGCGCGAGATCCGTGATCTGATAGGCGACGGCGCGTCGGTCGTGGCACGCACCTTTTTCGACAGCTATATGGACCAGTCGCATCTGCGCAGCACGCTGGCCGCTTCGACGATCGCGAAGATCGAAACGGAAGCGCATGAATATGTGCGGCAGAAGCTCAGCTTCTATGAAGCAGGCAGCTGGGCGGGCAGTTGCATCGCCTGTGTGCGGCTGGCTCACAAGCGGGGATTGCCGCTGGGCGTCGTCCTGACGGCGGTGTCGGAAGCCAACAAGAAGTTGACCAGCCTCGTCTGGCAAAAGGCTGCGGATGACGCCACTCGCCAACGGCTGGTCAACATCATCACCATGGTCAGCATGGTCGACGCCAGCATGATGACCAACGCCTTTGCCGGCGACGAAGCCGAATCTCAGCGCAATGAGCGCCAGCGCATCGGCACCTTGTTCGAACAGCGCATCATGGGCGAAATCGATGGCGCCTCACACCTGGGCGAATCGCTGCGTGAACAGGCAAAGGACGCGTCTGCAGCCACGCGCGGCATGCTGGGCAAGGCATCTGAAGTCGCTGCTGCGGCTGAACAATCCGCCATCGCGATGCGCGAAGCCGCGCGTACCTCAGCGGGGCTCATCCGCGCGATCGAAGACGCGCGGACGGAAGTTGAAAGCGCCGCTGACGTAGCTCAGCGCGCCGCTCGTCAGTCGGGCGACGCCGTGACGATGTCGGCCACCCTGTCGGAGCATGCCAAGTCGATCGAATCGATCCTCGGCCTGATTCGCGACATTGCTGGCCAGACGAACCTGCTTGCTCTCAATGCCACGATCGAAGCAGCCCGCGCGGGCGATGCCGGGCGCGGCTTTGCTGTCGTGGCGCAGGAAGTGAAGAGCCTCGCGAACCAGACGGCGCGTGCGACCGACGAGATTGCGGGCAAGATCGCCGATATTCAGGCTTCCACGCGGCAGTCAGTGGAAACCAACGAGCGGATTCGTGATACCGTTGGCGAAGTGCAGTCGAGCGCCGAGCGCATCCGTCATGCGATGGATGCGCAAGCCCAGACTGTCACCATGATCACCGCCGCCGTGGACGAGACGGCGCTTGCCGCCGACTCCATGTCGAGCACGATTTCCGCCATCCGTCAGGACACAGAGGTCGTCGCCTCGGAAATCGACCAACTGGAGCGCGGCTTCATGAGCGTCGAAGGCAAGCTCGCGAGCCTGCGTGCCGCATCGTCGGATTTCGGCCGGCAAGTGGCGTAGGGCTGGAGGGCAATCTCCCATCGTCATCCCAGCGAAAGCTGGCATGACGAAAGAGAGCTTTGCACGTACCGCCACTCCCGCTTCCCCTCCCCCCATCAAAGTTCTAAAGGCGGCGGCATGACTGATGCCGCCCCCTCATCCGCCCAAAGCTGGAAAGTGACCCTCCCCTGCACCCGCGCCGAAGCGGAGGCATTGGACGGCGACATTGCCGCCTTTGCGCTTATGGACAGGCCGCCGGTGCTGATGACCAGCGAAGCGACGCCGGATGATGAAAATGCCTGGCAACTTGACGCCTATTTCGAGGGGCAGCCCAGCCCAGCCGCAATCAAGCTTATCCGTTCGCTGGTCCCTAGCGCGAGCGGGACCAAGCCCGTAGTCGAGCAACTCCCCGACGAGGATTGGGTAACGCTGAGTCAACAAGGGCTCGAGCCAGTCACGGCCGGGCGCTTTCACATCCGCAACCTCGCCAGCGACCCGGAACAGCCAGGCCACGTGAATTTCCTGATCGAGGCGAGCCGCGCCTTTGGCACCGGACAGCATGAGACGACCGCCGGATGTCTCCAAATGCTGGATCGCATGCGCCGTGTCGGCATGCGCTTTGGAAATGTCGCAGATATCGGCACCGGAACCGGATTGCTCGCCTTCGCGGCGCTTCACCTATGGCCCAGCGCCTATGCAACAGCTTCCGACATCGACCCGGTTGCCATCGATATCAGTGCTGAAAACGCTGCCGCCAATCAGGTACTGATGGGCAAGGGACAGGGCCAAATTGCGCTCTATGTCGCGGCGGGCGTGGATCACCCTGCTATCGCAACCCGTGCGCCCTATGATCTGTTGATCGCGAACATCCTTGCCGGTCCGCTGATCGAACTTGCGCCTTCACTATGCGCGCTGGTCGAAGAAGGCGGCTCCATCCTTCTGGCCGGATTGCTGCAGGAGCAGGCGGATGCCGTTCTGTCCGCCTATCGCGCCCAGGGCATGCGACTTGCGGAGCGCATGGATAAGGGCGATTGGCCTACTCTGCGGCTGCGCAAACGACCGCGGATCGGCTGGAAGCGTCCGACGCGCGTGAACAGACAGGCACGTGGCGAAGCGCCCGGATTTGGCAGTCTGTAAACTCCCGGGGTAACGCCCATAGGTGACGCAAACCGGCGGCGTTTGGGGGCCGATAGATCGCGAGCGCCTACTTTCAAGACGTGATGCAACATTGCCACAGTGCGTTGCGCAATGCGATATGTCGTTGTTTAGAAAGCTTTACTCGCCCCCTTTGGGCTCCCTAAGGCGCGGCCCCAGGACAAACAGGAACCTAGAAAAGGACGCTCCTATGAAAAAACTCATCGCTTCGGCGCTGCTGCTTGCTAGCGTTTCGGCACCCGCCTTCGCGCAGGACGCCGTGCCGTTCTCCGGTCCCTACATCGCTGGCGTAGTCGGCCTCGATCACGTCGATTTCGACGCTGACACCCATGACAGCGGCCTGCTCTACGGCGGCATCATCGGCTATGACATCAACGTCAACGGCGCCGTGTTCGGCATCGAAGGCGAATATGCCGACTCCGAAGTCAAGAAGTTCGGCGTGCGTTCGGACCGTGACCTCTATGCCGGCGTCCGCATCGGCGGCGAGATCGTGCCGAACGTCATGGCTTATGCCAAGGGCGGCTACACCAACGCACGCTTCGAAGATGCCGCTGATGATGGCATCAAGCTCGACGGCTACCGTCTGGGCGCGGGTCTGGAAACGACCGTCCAGGGCTTCATCGCGCGCGCTGAATATCGCTATTCGCGCTACGAGCAGATCGGCGGCGTGAACCCCGAGCGTCACCAGGCTGCGCTGATCCTCGGTTACCGTTTCTAAGAAACGATACGACGGAAAAGAAGGGCGTCCCTCTCGCGAGGGGCGCCTTTTCTTGTGTGCAAGATAAGTGTGCGCAGGCACCCTTGTCACCTGCCCGCGCCGGCCTAATGTCAGCTTCGTTCTTCTGTTAAGCGAGGCTTGCCCATGACCATCATCCGCCGCGTCACGCTTCATGAAGGTCCTGACGACCCCTTTGAAAGCATGGCGGTCCTGGACGATGCCGCCGCAGAGCCACGGCCAGGCATCCTGCTCTTCCCCAATGTGCTTGGGACAAAGGATGCGGACTTCGCTTATGCCGAACAGGTCGCGGCGCTGGGATACACGTTGCTCATCGCCGACATTTACGGCCAGGGCAAGCGCACCAGCCGCGATGATCCCGACATGGGGCGCTATATGAATGCGCTGAACGCCGACCGCGCCTTGCTCCGCGACCGGGTCCAGGCTTCACACGCTGTCCTCAAATCCCTTCCTGAGGTCGATGAAAGCCGGACGGCCGCGATCGGCTTCTGCTTTGGCGGCAAATGCGTCCTCGACCTGGCGCGCAGCGGTGCAGACATTGCCGGTGGCGTCAGCTTTCATGGCGTTTATGACGCACCACCATTCCCCAACGCCGCCATCACGGCAAAGCTATTGATATGCCATGGCTGGGATGATCCTATCGCTCCCCCGGCAGCCACGGTCGCGCTTGCCGACGAGCTGACAAAATCCGGCTGCGACTGGCAGATTCACGCCTATGGTCACACTGGGCACGCCTTCACCGATCATGCCGTCAACATGCCGGACAAAGGGCTCGCCTATAATCCCAATGCGGACAAGCGCAGCTTTCGCTCCATGCGTGACTTCCTGGCCGATCTGTTCGGCTAGAATATTCGGCAGCTCGGGGAGCGCGCTTGCTTCACAGCTCCCCGATCATCTCCGCTAATACCGCAAGGCAGTCCTTGGCCAGTTGCTTCGACCGCGCGGGGGACCAGCCAAATTCAGGATCGGGCAAATCGTCATTGTCCTTGAACGGCATCTCCAGCGTCATCGCGACCGCGCCGAAGCGCTCCGCAACCTGGTTGGTCGACATGGTCAGGTTGCCCTTGCCCGGTGCCGATGAAGGATAGCCGCGCGCCGTCTGGAAATCAGGCGTCCGCGCCGCGAGCGTATCCCGAAAGCGATTATAGAGGGTGAGTTGCCGTTCATTCAACGACGGGATACCTTCAAATCCCGCCACGAACACGGCAGCGATGGCTTCATCACCATGCACGTCCATCGCGAAATCGACTCCGGTCCGGTCCATTTCCTGCCGGACAAGAAACACCTCCGGGCTGCGCCCCATCGACGGTTCGTGCCATTCGCGGTTGAGGTTGACGCCCGCCGCATTGGTCCGCAAATGCCCCCGGCGGCTGCCGTCAGGGTTCATGTTTGGCACAATGTGGAATGTCGCCTTCGCCCGGAGCAGTCTGGCGACAGCATCTTCCTCGTCGCAGAGCCGCTCCAGAGCGCCCTCCATCCACCATTGCGCCATCGTCTCGCCGGGATGTTGGCGGGCATAGAGCCAGACCTGCTTTGGCCCATCACCTAATGTCAGCAGGTCAAGCGGCTGCTTATCGAGCGTAAGCCCGATTTCCCGATCCTCGACCCCAGGCTGGCAGGCTGCCCACGCGATCAGGTCGTAATGCCGCTCCATTGAATAGGGCGTAAAATAGGCGACCCATAGCGCGTTGCGATCTGGCGAGAGGTTGATCGTAAGCACCCCGTCGGCATAGCTGGTATCTGCCAGCGTCCAGACCTCCCGATCTTCGCTGATGCGCGCCCTGTAGCCCGGCCAACCATCCGGATAGGCGGACGTCCCGCCATTGACGATCGCCAGTTCCACTTCGCGCCCGGCAACCCCTGCGATGCGGAAATGAAACCATTGGTAGAATTCGCTTTGTCTGTCCTTGACGATTTCCAATTCGGCCCGGACCCGATCGCCAGTATCGATGATGGAAAGGACGCGAATGTTGCCGCTGTCGAAGGCATTGCTGATCGAGATGGTCATTTGACGGTTATAGTGCGCCCCGATTCCCCCGGATAGCCCCCGATCAACGCACTGGCGAGCTTTTGCGCGGCCATGCCGGGCTGGGCGGCGGGCGTGCCCTCACGCGCCTGGGTGATGGCGCGCCCCTCCCAGATCATGGTCGAATCGGATCGCCGGCGAATCTGCACCTGCAACTCCGTCGTCACCATATCTTTTGGCCGTCCCGAAAGGTTGATGCCGATGCCAACACCCATCCCCGAATAACCTCCGCTGCCGACTCCACCGCCTACACCGACGCTGACCGGCCGGCCGTCATTGCCATAGCCGGCGGGACGGAACGAACGCCCAAAGCCGACCGTCGCGACATATTCACTTCGTGTTCCCGCAGGCACGGCGCTGAAGCCCGCACGTTGCAGTTCCTGTTCGACGGCAGCGGCATAGGTGCGAAACTCCAGCCCTGCATCGGGATTTGCAGGCATCTCCTCTACCGCAACCGTGCCGCTCTGCGCTGGGTTGCCGACATGAAAGCGCGTCACTTCCACTGGCGGCACGGCCGTCGCGCACCCGGCGAGCGAAAGGGCCAAGAATGAGGGCAGGATCATCTGCTTCATCATGCTAATCTCCGACATAGATGCGGTGGTCCATGGAGGACAGGGGGACCGGCTTTACCATCAACGCGTGAAGCCATGTCTTTGCTGCACATGGCGTGAACAGGTCAAAAGTAGCGCTGGCCGCCCTTGACTTTCAGCCTCCCCACCCATAGGGGCTGCGCTTCGATTTTCCGATCACGCAAGATTCTTAAAAGGCTGGCTTCCATGAAGATCCGCAACTCGCTCAAGTCGCTCAAGGGCCGTCACCGGGACAACCGCGTGATCCGCCGTCGCGGCCGCACCTATGTCATCAACAAGACCAATCGCCGCTTCAAGGCCCGCCAGGGCTAATTGAGCGAGCCGATCTCCGCCGTCATATTCGACGTCGGACAGGTTCTGTACCATTGGGAGCCCCGGCTCCTCTATGAGCGCCTGATCGATGACGATCGGGCGCTCGACGCGTTTCTGCGCGATATCGTGTCGATGGAGTGGCATGTCCAGCATGATCTGGGCCGCCCCTTCGCGGAAACGAGCGCCGAACTGATCGCGCGTCACCCTGAGCATGAGGCGCTGATCCGCATTTGGGGCGAGCGCTTCATCGACAGCGTCCAGCCGGCCGTCGCAGGCATGGCGCAACTGGTAAGCGAACTGCACGAGCGAGGCACCGCTCTCTACGGCCTCACCAATTTCAGCGCGGAGTTTTGGGAGCCTTTCCACGCGCGCGAAGCGGACTTCTTCGCACGGTTCCGCGACATTCTGGTTTCCGGCGCCGAAGCTCTGGTGAAGCCAGACCCTGCCATCTACCGCCTGGCACTCAGCCGATTTGGCCTGCGCGCGGAGGACGCATTCTTCATCGACGACCGGGAAGAGAATGTCGCCGCGGCGCGAGCGCTCGGTATTCATAGCCACCTGTTCCGCGATGCGGTGACCTTGCGCCGCGAACTTGCGGCGCAAGGCTTGCTGGCCCCTATTCCCGGCCTCTGAGTTCATCGCCGCGGACGGCGGCGACATGCAGCACGTTGGTCGATCCCGGTGTACCGAACGGAACACCAGCCAGAACGACGATCTTGCCGCCCTTCTGGGTCATGTCATGCCGCAGCGCCATGCGCCGGGCCTTGCCCACCATCTCTTCAAACGTGCCGATATCCTTGGTGCGCACGGCGTGCACGCCCCAGGTGAGGCCAAGCTTGCGTGCCGTGTCGAGCCGGGGAGTCAACGCCAGGATAGGCGTTAATGGCCGCTCACGCGCCACACGCCGGACCGTACTGCCCGACAAGGTGAAGCAGGTGATCGCGCTCGCCCCGACGACCGATACGATGCCCGCCGCGCCTTCCGCCAGAGCGTCCGCAGTCGTTGCGTCCGGCTTTGTTTCAGTGAAATGCAGCCGGGCGACATAGCCGGGGTCACGCTCGACGCTGTGCGCAATGCTGTCCATCATCGCCACCGCCTCTTCAGGCCAGTCGCCCGCCGCCGTTTCAGCGGACAGCATGATCGCGTCGGCGCCATCATACACGGCAGTAGCGACGTCCGACACTTCGGCACGGGTGGGCGTCGGCGCCTTGATCATCGATTCGAGCATCTGCGTCGCCACCACCACCGGCCGCCCCATCCGCCGCGCGGTCGCGACGATCTGCTTTTGCAACGGCGGCACCGCCTGGGGCGGCAGCTCGACGCCCAAATCGCCGCGTGCGACCATCACGCCATCGGCCATTTCCAATATCTCTTCCAGCCGCTGGACCGCAGCGGGCTTCTCGATCTTCGCCATCAGCGCGCCGTGCCCGCCCATCAGTTTACGCGCCTCCGCGAGGTCTTCAGGACGCTGCACGAAGCTCAAGGCAATCCAGTCGCAACCCTGCTCAACCGCAAAGCTGAGGTCGCGCCGGTCCTTCTCGGTCAGGGCGGGGACCGGAACGACCACATCGGGGACATTCACCCCCTTGCGGTTCGACAGGGCGCCGCCCACTTCGACCACCGTGTCGATCCGGTCATCGGATACGGCCTTCACCCGCAACACCAGCTTGCCATCATCCAGCAGCAGCCGGGTTTCAGGAACCAGCGCGGCGTAGATTTCCGGGTGCGGCAGGTTCACGCGCCGCGCATCGCCGGGCGTTTCATCGCGGTCGAGTGCGAAGGATGCTCCGACCTCCAGGACAGCAAGGCCGCTCTTGAAAGTGCCGACGCGCAGCTTTGGCCCCTGCAAGTCGCCCAAAATGGTGGTGGGCCGCCCAAATTCCTTTTCCAGCGCCCGTATAGTCGCGATCCGCGCCGCATGATCCTCATGCGCACCATGGCTCATATTGATGCGGAAAGCGTCTGCCCCGGCTACAAACAGCGCGCGGATCACCTCCGGCGTGTCGCTCGCGGGTCCAAGGGTCGCCAGGATGCGGACCTTGCGCGAACGGGGCGGCAATTTCGTCATTCCAAAAAGCTCCTGGCAGTGATGGTCAGCCCTCGGCTTGCCAGGGCTTCGTTTTCGATTATCCCTACTGCACGACAGGATGATGTAGATCAGCGAAAGGATCGCCGTGGCCGACAATATGCTCAACGATGCGGTGGCTGCAACCGCCTTCCGCCGCCTGATTGCGCATTTGCAGCACAGGACCGACGTCCAAAACATAGATTTGATGGGGACGGCGGGCTTTTGCCGCAACTGCCTTGCCGACTGGATCGCCGAAGCGGACGGCAATCTCAGCAAGGACGTGGCGCGCGAGATCGTACACGGCATGCCATTTGCCGAATGGAAACAGCGCCACCAGAGCGAGGCAACCCCGGAACAGATCACAAAGATGCAGGAGAGTGTGGCGAAGAACGCGGACAACCATTAGGAGCGTGCGCCAACCCGATTCACATTCTACCGGAGACATATTCATATGAGCGAGGGCAACGTCGCCGCCGATCAGCTACGCCTTCTTATCGAGCGCATCGAGCGTCTGGAGGAGGAGAAGAAGGGTATCGGCGACGATATCAAGGACGTCTACCTGGAGGCCAAGGCAACCGGCTATGATCCTAAGATCATGCGCCAGATCATTCGCCTGCGCAAAATGCCGCAGCACGACCGGCAGGAAATGGAGGCCATCCTCCAGACCTATCTGTCCGCCTTGGGCATGGAATAACTCTACCACCTTCTGCTTCTCCTCAGCTTGTCGGAGGCCTCTTCTTTCTTCAAGAAGGACCTTCGGCCAGCGAGGTGCGGGAGGCACATCATGTCAGAGATCATCGTCAGCACCACCAGTCGCCTGGAAGGGCGTCCGGCAAAGGAATATCTCGGCATCGTCACCGGCGAAGTGATCGTCGGCGCCAATCTCTTCCGCGACCTGTTCGCCAGCGTGCGCGACATCGTCGGCGGGCGATCGGGTGCTTATGAAGATGTGCTCCAACGGGCGCGTGAGCAGGCTATCGGCGAGATGCGGATGCGCGCGGCAACGCTGGGCGCCAATGCTGTCGTCGGCGTCGACCTGGATTATGAGGTGCTGGGCTCGAACGGGTCCATGCTGATGGTGTCGGCGTCCGGCACTGCCATCCTCGTGTAGTTGCGCTTGGGCAGGACGCCCGCTAGAGAGCGCGCTTCGGATCACAGACAAGTTTAGGAGCAGGCCGTGGCCGGCCATAGCAAATTCAAGAACATCATGCATCGCAAGGGCGCGCAGGACAAAAAGCGCTCCTCGATGTTCTCCAAGCTCAGCCGCGAAATCACCGTGGCCGCGAAGATGGGCATGCCCGACCCGGACATGAACCCCCGCCTCCGCCTGGCCGTGAACGCCGCCAAGGCGCAGTCCATGCCCAAGGACAATATCCAGCGCGCGATCGACAAGGCGATCGGCGGCGACACGGACAATTACGAAGAAATTCGCTACGAGGGCTATGGTCCCGGCGGTGTCGCCATCATCGTCGAGGCGCTGACCGACAACCGCAACCGGACCGCGACCAACGTGCGCACCGCCTTCTCGAAGAATGGCGGCAATCTCGGCGCTTCGGGCGCGGTGAGCCACGGCTTCGACCGCATGGGCCTCATCACCTATCCGGCGAGCGCAGGCGACGCCGACGCGATCTTTGAAGCCGCTCTGGAAGCGGGCGCGGATGATGTGTCGTCGAACGAAGACGAACATGAAATCTGGACCGCCATGGACGCGCTGCACGAAGTCGCCAAGGCGCTTGAGGGCAAGCTCGGCCCGGCCGAGGGCGCCAAGCTCGCCTGGAAGCCGCAGACCACGGTCGAAGTTGACGAAAGCTATGCCGCGACCCTGATGAAGCTCGTGGACACGCTGGAGGACGATGACGACGTGCAGACCGTCTGGGGCAATTACGAAGTGTCCGACGAGGTCATGGAGAAGCTGGGTTAGTACCGGCCAATGAGCCCCCTCCCTTCCGGTTCAAACGAGGCGTGTCACTCATTTGAAGGGCTGGGGTGGGGCTTGAGTGCCATCCGATGATCATCCTTGGACTTGACCCTGGCCTTGGCACCACCGGCTGGGGCCTGATCGCCGCCGACGGCAACCGCCTCACGCACATCGCCAACGGACAGATCAAGACCGACGCGCAGATGGCATTGGCAACGCGGTTGCTGGCGCTTGATCTTGCGCTGGCCGACCTCATCCTCGAACATCAGCCGGGCGGCGCGGCGGTCGAGGAGGTGTTTGTCAACGTGAACCCGCAATCGACGCTGAAACTAGGTCAGGCGCGCGGCGTCGTGCTGCTTGCGGCTTCCCGGTCGGGCATGGAGGTGGGCGAATATGCGGCCCGGCTCGTCAAGAAGTCCGTCGTGGGCGTCGGCAATGCGTCCAAGGAGCAGGTGCATGCCATGGTTTCGCGACTTCTACCCGGCGCCAAGATAGCGGGACCGGACGCCTCGGACGCGCTCGCTGTCGCTATAACGCACGCCCATCATCTCGCCAGCGCCCGCCGCATCCCGCGCTATTGAGCAAACAAGGCCTGCCGTCACGCTAGACGAACCCAGCCGCGAGCAGGCGGCCACTGCCAGTGGAAGCTTAGCGGCGCTTCCCGAAAGGCGAACCGGTCAAGATGCTCGGCAACACTTTGCTTGAAGCGATCGACATCGGCGCCCTCTGCCAGTTCGATGATGACAGTCAACGCCTTGTCATCAGCCGTCATGCGGATCGGCCCCATCGGAAAGGCGATCATGCCCCGCTGCGCATCGAACTCAGAGGTTGTGCATTGCCCGACGGATCGGCGCGCCATCGACGCGCTCCGCAGCCTGGGCAAGTGTCGCCAGCCGCTCCATCGCTTCTGCGGCGCCAATGGCTTGCTCGGCCAGACGATCTGTCCCGGCTCCCGTGGCCTCGAACGGCGTGCGGCTTGGCCCAATGACAACCCGCCGGAACGCATCCGGCGGGTCCACTTTACCTGGTTCTTCGGGCCCGTCAGTCGGGCTTCTTAGCGACGCTCACCAGAGCTGGGCGCAGCAAGCGGTCGCGGATCGTATATCCTGCCTGCATTTCCACCAGCACCGTGCCGGGTTCGACATCGTCGGATGGTACCTCCATCATCGCCTGATGCTTGTTGGGATCGAGCGGCTGCCCGACCGACACCAGCTTTTCGATGCCGTTACGGCCAAAAACGCTCTCCAGCTCGCGGCCAGTCGCTTCCAGGCCAGCCACCAACCCCTTGAACTTCTCATCCTCGCGCAGTTCTGCCGGAATGGCTTGCAGCGCGCGGCCGAGATTGTCCGCGACAGAAAGCATGTCGCGCGCGAAGGATGTCGCAGCATAGGCGCGCGTGTCGGCCAGTTCCTTTTCCAGCCGCCGCCGCACATTTTGCGTCTCGGCATGGGCGTACAGGGCGTCCTGCTTGGCTGCCGCCAACTCGCCCTCCAGCGCTGCCAATCGTTCTGCCGCAGCATCCCCTACGGGCGGCGCGTCTTCGGGCAGTTCGTCAACGACTTCGGTATTTTCAATATTCAGCTTGTCTTCGCTCATCTCATCAATCTCGATAACGTCTGCGCGGTGAAGTCCACCATGGGGATCACCCGCGCATAGTTCAAGCGCGTCGGGCCGATCACGCCGACCACGCCAACGACACGGCCGTCACCGCCCCGGTAAGGCGCGGCTATGACCGAAGAACCGGACAGGGAAAAGAGCTTGTTTTCCGAGCCGATGAAGATTTTAGTCGCGCTGCCCGCGAGCGCGCTTTCCAGGAGCCGCGAAATCTCCTGCTTGCCTTCAAGCTGTTCCAGCAACTGCCGCACCCGTTCCAGATCAGCCGCCGTGCCATCGTCCAGCAGGTGCGCCTGCCCCCGGACGATCAGCACCGGGCGATCATCGGCGTCCTGCGACCAGACGGCAATGCCACGCGCCACCAGCTCCCTGGCCGCGCCCTGCAACGCGGTGCGTTCGCCCTCCATTTCCCGCTGAAGAGCATCGCCCGCTTCCCGAAGCGTCATGCCGGAAAAGCGCGCCGACATGAAATTCGCCGCCTCGTTGAGCATGCCGGGCGTCACCCCTGCAGGCATATCGAGCACGCGGTTTTCAACCGAGCCATCGAGTCCGACGAGCACGGCCAAAGCTTGCCGGTCATTCAATGGGACGAAGCCGAACTGCCGCATCACCGGCTCCCGCTTGGGCACCATGACGATGCCAGCGCAAGCCGACAAGCCGGACAGCGCGGCGGTCGCAGCGGACAACGCCTCCTCGATCGGGCCACTTTCAGCGACACCGGCCTCGATAGCACGGCGCTCCTCGGGCGAGGGTTCTGCAGCCTGCATCATGCCGTCGACGAAGAGCCGCAGGCCGGTTTCGGTGGGCATCCGCCCGGCGGAGGTATGCGGCGCCGCCAGCAGGCCCAGTTCTTCCAGGTCCTGCATCACGTTGCGGATGGATGCAGGCGACAGGCTGAGGGAGGCGATCTTGCTGATCGTACGCGAGCCCACAGGCAGGCCGGTGCCGAGATAACTCTCGACCACCAGACGGAAAACGTCGCGCGCCCGCTCATTCAGTTCGGTAACCGGTGTGACCGCCATGCGCCCTATCTAGGGGAGCAATGGGCCGTACTCAAGACGGGCTAGCGAACGGCGGAGGGCTTCACCATGGCGTCGATGTCAAGCATCCGGGGAATGGTGGCGATGGTTGCGCGCAGTTTCCCATAGCTGGCGTCCAAGCACCCCGATTGGAACTCCAGCCGCGTAGTGGGCTGCTCATCCCTCGTCCATTCGATGGTGTAGCCCGGCATGTCCGTCGCAAAACGCGTGCAATTCTCGCCATGGGTAATGCGTTTCACCGTTCCTGCAGGCGGCCGGAACTGCGCCAGCGCAGAGCGGAAGCGGCGATATTGTGCGGGAGTGACGGTGAAGCGGGTGGCGCCAGGAACGGTGGTGAACCGCTCGGGCTCCAGCAGTCCCGATCCATCAGGCGTCACTCGCAGGCTGTAGCTGGGGCATGTTCCAAAGCAGGGGCCCGCCGAGAAACGGATCGTGTCACCAGCGGCTACAGGCCTTTCCAATTCGGCCCGCTCTGCCGCACAACCTGTCGTCAGGGCCATGCCCGCGACAATCATCATCCCACGCAATTGCATGACCGCTCCCTATCATTTTTCTGATCGATCGCCACCCGCATCACAGCACGCTGGGCGCAGTTAATTCGTCATCGCATCGCTTTTTATGAAAAACCCGTTCCCACTTTTTCCCGCGATGCTCTAAGCCCCTCGCCGACAAAACCCTTCGGAGAAAATATTATGCGTCCTTCCGGCCGCGCGCCAGACCAGATGCGCGCCATTACCATGGAGCCCGGCTTCACCATTCATGCCGAAGGCAGCTGCCTCGTCAGCTTTGGCGACACCCGCGTGCTTTGCACCGCGTCGGTGGAAGAAAAGGTGCCGCCGTTCCTGCGCGGCAAGGGTTCGGGCTGGGTGACGGCGGAATATGGCATGCTGCCCCGCGCTACGCACACGCGCGGCAGCCGTGAAGCGGCGAAGGGCAAGCAATCGGGCCGCACACAGGAAATCCAGCGGCTGATCGGCCGGTCGCTGCGCACCGTTGTGGATCTCAAGAAACTGGGCGAACGGCAGATCGTCGTCGATTGCGACGTGATTCAGGCAGACGGCGGTACGCGTACCGCCGCTATTTCCGGCAGCTGGGTTGCGCTGCGCATAGCCATCGACAAGCTGCTGGCCTCCGGCGCTTTGGCGGAAGACCCGATCATCCAGAAGGTCGCGGCGATCAGCTGCGGCATCTATCAGGGCACGCCGGTGCTCGACCTCGACTATGCCGAAGACAGCAATGCGGAAACGGACGCGAACCTGATCCTGACCGGCGACGGCAAGTTTGCCGAGGTGCAGGCAACCGCCGAGGGCGCGGCCTATGATGAGGAAGAGCTGCTGCGCCTGCTCCGCCTCGCCCGTATCGGCTGCGCGCAGATTTTTGCCGCGCAGGACAAGGCTACCGGACGATAAACCTTTCACCCGTTCGCTTCGGGTGTTTCGAGAAATGGCATCTATGCACTGCGCGCTTCTCGACTATGCTCGGAGCGAGTGGGGAGAATGACTTGATGAGCGACGATTTCGGACAGGAACAGGCCATCCGCAAACTGGGTCCGGGCAAACTGGTGATCGCCAGCCACAACCCGGGCAAAGTACGGGAGATCGGCGACCTGCTGGCGCCTTTCGGGATCGAGACGGTTTCAGCGAGCGAGCTGGATCTGCCCGAACCCGACGAGACTGGCACGACGTTCATCGCCAATGCGGAGCTGAAGGCCTTGCAGGCGGCGGACCTGTCGGGGCTTCCGGCGTTGGCTGATGACAGCGGGCTGTGCGTCGAGGCGTTGAATGGCGACCCTGGAATCTTTTCCGCGCGATGGGGCGGCGAGACGAAGGATTTCGGCATCGCGATGCAGCGCGTCTGGGATGCGATCGAGGCTAAGGGCCCCGGCGCCGGACACGGCGCGCACTTCATATGTGCGCTGGCGCTCGCCTGGCCCGATGGGCATGTCGAAGCGTTCGAGGGACGCGTGGACGGCATCATCAGCTGGCCTCCTCGGGGCGACAAGGGCTTTGGCTATGACCCGATTTTCCAGCCGCTGGGTCATACGATCAGCTTTGGCGAGATGGACCCGCAGAAAAAACATGCGATAAGCCATCGCGCGGATGCCTTCGCGCAGCTCGTAGCGGCGGTTTTCTGAACATCGTGCGGCGTCGGCGCTATTCGCCTACGCCTGCAAATAGCGGCCCGGGCGGATTGTCCTCCGGGTCCAGCGGCCCTTTGCCGAAGCTGTTTCCTGCCGGGAAATAGCGGCAAACGAGATAGTCATAATCCTGCCCCTCGGCGACGGCGCATCCCAGCTTGCGTGTGCCGCGCCAGATCATCTGGGTGTAATGGCCGACATCCTCCCAGCGGCCTGATGTGCTGATATCCGGCAGCTTGCCAGCCGTGCGCAGCAACCGCTTTTCCTCAAGGAAGGCGCCGATCATGATGTCGTAGCCGTAGAGCCGACGCGGGCCCATCCAGAGATTCTCGCCGCTCGGGACAGCGCGGGATGCGCGCGGGGAATGTTGGAACCGGTCGGTTACAGACATCTCCCGGGCATAGCGGGCGGCATCCTGCGCAAGGACTCTGTCCCAGGTGAGCGGCACAAGGCCGAGCGATTTGCGCTCTTCATTATGCATATCAAGCACCACCTCGCGCAGCAGCATTTCTCCACGCTTCGCCTCTTCCATGCCATAATAAGCGGCAGGCATGACTCGTTGCCGGGGCGCTACCGGATCAGACGGAGAGGCCGCTGCAGGAGCGACTCCCCCCAGGCTCATCATCACCACCATTGCTAGCCGCGCAGCACAAAGCAGTTTATGACCGCCCCCACTCATGCCCCCGCCCCTCATCAGTTCCGCCGCATCCGAACCTATGGCCCTATATGTGCACTGGCCATTTTGCGTTTCGAAATGTCCCTACTGCGACTTTAACAGTCATGTTCGGGCGGAAATCGACAATGAAGCTTGGCGCGCTGCGCTTCTGAACGATCTTGCCCATGAGGCCGGGCTCAATGGCGGGCGGCCACTGTCATCGATCTTTTTCGGCGGAGGCACGCCATCATTGATGCCCCCTGAAATTGTTTCGAACATCATCGACGCTGCTGCCAGCCATTGGCAGCCAACACCCGACATGGAAATCACGCTGGAAGCCAACCCCAGTTCGGTAGAAGCCGCGCGCTTCGCAGACTTGGCACGCGCGGGCGTCAACCGTGTGTCGTTGGGCGTCCAGGCACTGGATGATCAGGCGCTGCATTTCCTGGGCCGTGCCCACGACGTCGGCGAAGCTCTGGCCGCACTGGATGTCGCGCAGTCGGTCTTCGACCGGGTGAACCTGGATCTCATCTATGCCCGGCCAGATCAAAGCGAGGGGGATTGGGAAGCGGAGCTCAGGCGCGGCCTTTCCTTCGGCACTGATCATATGTCGCTCTATCAGCTCACGATCGAGCCCGGCACGCGGTTCGCCACATTGGTGGCGCAGGGCAAGCTGACGCCCGCTGATCCGGACCATGCCGCAACGCTTTATGAGCAGACCCAGGCGATGACGATGGCCGCTGGCCTCCCCGCCTATGAAATCAGCAACCACGCAAAACCGGGCCAGGAAAGCCGCCATAATCTGGCCTATTGGCGTTACGGCACCTATGCCGGTGTTGGTCCTGGCGCGCATGGACGGCGCAGCGGCATGGCGACGCTCAGGCACAAGAAGCCTGAAAACTGGATGAGCGCGGTACGTCGCAATGGCCACGGGCTTCAGAGTGAGGAGGTGCTGACGCCGGAAGATCGCGGGCGCGAGGCCCTGCTGATGGGATTGCGGCTGGCCGAGGGCGTCGATCTTGATCGCATATCCATGCTCTCGGCTTTGCCGGTTGAGCAGTTGATCGATGAGCCCGCAATCGCGCGATTGGGGAAGCTGGACCTGATCGAGCGAAACGGTCAGCTTTTGAGGATCACACCAGCAGCCATGCTGCTGCTGGACGCAATCCTGCCGGAAATCGTGAAGGTCTAACCGCCGTCAGACCATGTCAGAAGCGGGCGGCGCTGCCCGCTGATCCGGGACATGGTGAAGACGGAAATAAAAACAAAGTCTGATCCGATTTGGGCGGATCATGCCACGGAAGCCTTAGCTGGCTGCCGCGACCCCCTGATCGGTCATCAGCTGTTGAAGCTCACCGGCCTCATACATTTCCATCATGATGTCGCTGCCGCCGACGAATTCGCCCTTCACATAAAGCTGCGGGATCGTCGGCCAGTCCGAAAATGCCTTGATGCCCTGCCGCACCAACTGGTCCTGCAACACATCGACTGACTCATAGGCGACGCCCAGATGATCGAGGATGGCAATCGCACGGCTGGAAAAACCACATTGGGGGAACAGCGGCGTGCCCTTCATGAAGAGAACGACATCGTTGCTGTTCACAATATCGGCGATCCGCTGATGCACGGCGTCGGTCATGGGTCGGTCCAGTCCTGTCAGGCGCCACAATAGCGGCGGCGCACATGATAAATGATAGCGGTTAGTTGGGAACGGCCGTGGTCAGTTGCAAGGCATGAAGCACCCCGCCCATGCGGCCGCCAAGCGCGGCATAGACGGCGCGCTGCTGCGCGACCCGGCTCATGCCGCGAAAGCTTTCGGCCACGACTCGCGCCGCATAATGGTCGCCGTCACCGGCAAGGTCGGTAATTTCGACCTGCGCGTCCGGAATGGCCGCCCGGATCATGTCCGCAATATCTTCGGCAGCCATCGGCATCGGTCTGTCTGTCCTGCTTATTGCGCTTCGATGAACTGACGGCGCGCGATCACCTGCTGCTCTTCCAGAGCAGAGCGCACACCCGCCTCGTCAATGTCGAGCCCTGCCTGCGTCATGTCGCCAACCAGCTTGCGAATGACATCCTCGTCACCGGCTTCTTCGAAATCGGCCTGGACCACGGCCTTGGCATAGGCGTCGGTTTCTTCCGGCGTCAGGCCCATCTTGGCGGCGGCCCATTCGCCCAGCAGCCGGTTGCGCCGCGCCTGGATGCGGAACTGCATCTCCTGGTCACGAGCGTACATATTTTCAAAGGCCTTTTCGCGATCGTCGAAAGTGGTCATGCCTACGCCTTGTAAAAAGAAGCTGAAGTCTCAATCCAGATAGGAAAATCGGGCCGCTTACGCAACGGCAGGAACGAGCCAGGGCCGCGTGCCCACATCCTTCGCCTCGAACTGGCTGATCGTATCGGCCTGTCCCAGCGTCAAGCCGATCTCGTCCAGCCCGCCGAGCAGGCAATGCTTGCGGAACGGATCAATCTCGAACTGGAAGCGGTCCTGGAACTGCGTCGTTACAATCTGATGTTCCAGATCGACATGGATAGGGTCGGGCGTCCCATTGATGCCTTGGGCCACCTCCATCAGCCGGTCGATGGCCTCCTGCGGCAGAACGACGGTCAGAATGCCGTTCTTGAAGGCGTTACCGGAAAAAATGTCGGAGAAGCTGGGCGCGATCACGACCTTGATGCCAAGGTCGGCAAGCGCCCAGGCAGCATGTTCACGGCTGGAGCCACAGCCAAAATTGTCGCCGGCGATCAGGATCGGGCTGCCCGCATATTCCGGGTCGTCAAAAACATTGCCCGGTTCCTTGCGCAGCACCTCGAACGCGCCCTTGCCCAGGCCCGCACGCGAAATGGTTTTCAGCCAGTGCGCCGGGATGACGATGTCGGTGTCGACATTCTTCATCCCGAACGGGTAGGCCCTGCCCTCGACGATATCCAGCTTGTCCATCAATACGCCCGCTTGGTCTCCATGGGAGCGCTGTCTTCCGCCTGCCCCAGGGTTGCCGCCATAGCGGCACTGGCCAGCGCGCCAAGCGCCAGCACCCAAAATACCTTTTTCATGCGACCACCTCCCCCTGTTTTTCGTTCAGCAATGCACGCACATCGGTCAGATGGCCGGTGATGGCCGCCGCCGCCGCCATCTCGGGCGAAACCAGATGCGTCCGTGATCCCGGCCCCTGACGCCCCATGAAGTTGCGGTTGCTGGTGGAAGCACAGCGTTCGCCTGCCGGAACCTTGTCAGGATTCATGCCCAGGCATGCCGAGCAACCCGGCTCGCGCCATTCAAAGCCCGCTTCGGTGAAGACCCGGTCCAGCCCTTCGGCCTCCGCCTGCTGCTTGACGAGGCCGGAGCCAGGAATGACCAGCGCCTGCTTGATGCTGCCCGCTATATGGCGGCCCTTGAGCAGAGCAGCAGCCGCACGAAGATCCTCGATCCGGCTGTTGGTGCAGCTGCCGATGAAAATGTGCTCGACCGTCACATCCTCCATCCGCTGTCCCGCGGTCAGACCCATATAATCGAGCGACTTTTGCGCGGCGGAACGCTTGGATGCGTCGGCAAAGCTTTCCGGATCGGGCACCACGCCAGTCACGGGCACGACGTCCTCAGGGCTGGTGCCCCAGGTGACATTGGGCACGATGTCGGAGGCATCGATGACCACCGTCTTGTCGAACTGCGCGCCTTCGTCAGTGGCCAGCGTCTTCCAATAAGCGACGGCGGCATCCCAATCGGCGCCCTTGGGGGCCATCGGGCGATTCTTCAGGTAAGCGAAAGTCTTTTCGTCCGGAGCGAAGAGACCTGAGCGCGCGCCCGCCTCGATCGACATGTTCGCAACCGTCAGCCGCCCTTCGATGGACATGTCGCGGAAGACGGAGCCGCGATATTCCATGACATAGCCAGTGCCGCCTGCCGTGCCGATCCGGCCACAGATGGCCAGCGCCACATCTTTGGGCGTTACGCCAAAGCCCAATTCCCCCTCGACCACGACTTCCATCGTCTTCGATCGCTTCAGCAGCAGCGTCTGCGTGGCGAGCACATGCTCGACCTCCGACGTGCCGATGCCAAAGGCCAGCGCGCCCAGCGCACCGTGCGAGCTTGTGTGGCTGTCGCCGCATACCAGCGTCGTGCCCGGCAGGGTGAAGCCCTGCTCCGGCCCCACGACATGGACGATCCCCTGCTCCCGGTCAGCGTCGCCGATCAGGCGAACGCCGAACTCCGGCGCGTTCCGCTCCAGCGCGGCGAGTTGCTGCGCGCTTTCGGGATCGGCGATCGGCACGCGGTTGCCGGCGGCGTCGATCCGCGCCGTGGTCGGCAGGTTGTGGTCGGGCACCGC
>JAEZCS010000149.1 GCA_023433445.1 Pseudomonadota bacterium
GTCGGGCAGCTCCCAGGAGAGGAGACGACCGGGTTCGAAGGCGCAGACATATTCGCAATTGGGCGCGAGCGAACCGGGATTGGCGTAGTTGTTGAGCCGCATATAAACCGGGGCTCCCATTTCCAGCGTCGATTCCGCCCAGACGCAGAAGGGGTTCCATTCGCCATAGCGCGGCATGTCGGTCAGGATCTTCCACACGACCATAGCAGGCGCATCGATTTCGATGGGGTCGGACGCGACCAGCGTTTCGGGATCATAGATTTTGAACGGATCGAAACGATCGGCAGTCAGGGTTTGCGTGGACATCCTCTTCTCCTCGATAAGGGCGAACCGGCAGGCGTGCCGCCGCTGTTTAGCAACGCGAATATCGCATACTCCACTACGTGTCGCGCTTGTTTGCGTAGACAATAACAGGCAGCTTGCGCCGGTCAATGGCGGGGCATGGGGTAAATCCGGCTTGACCTGCGTATCATATTGACCAATTCAGCACGCAAGACGTCATCCGCGATACAGCCTGCCCCCGGTGCTTACGCCGAGTCCCGGTGGCCGTGGCATTGCAAGATAGCAGATGTTCGAATGCGTGCAGGAGAGACCATGGCCGACAGTTACGACTTTATCATCGCTGGCGGCGGATCGGCGGGATGCGTGCTGGCCGGGCGGCTCTCGGAAGATCCGCGCAATCGCGTGCTGCTGCTGGAAGCGGGCGGCAAGGACAAGAGCATCTTCATCCACGCGCCGGGCGGGCTGCTGCCTATCATGTACCGGGGCATGTTCCAGTGGATGCATGTCAGCGTGCCCCAGGCCAATGCTGGCGGGCGTCAGATGTACACGCCGCGCGGCAAGGTGCTGGGCGGATCGTCCTCCATCAACGGCATGGTTTACGACCGAGGCGCCGCAGCGGACTATGATGGCTGGCGCCAGCTCGGCAACGAAGGGTGGAGCTATGATGATGTGCTCCCCTATTTCAAGAAGCTGGAGGATTTCCAGCCGGGCGGCGAAGAAGGCTATCATGGTCGCGGCGGGCCGGTGCTGGTCACGCGTCCAGGCATCCATAATCCGCTAGCGAAGGCATTTCGCGATGCGGCAGTCGCGGCGGGCGTTCCCTATAATGACGATCCCAGCGGATCGCAGCGCGAGGGCGTGGTGCCCGCCGACGTCACCGCCTCTGCCGGGCGGCGGTGGAGCGCGGCGCGCGCCTATCTGACGCCTGCGCGCAAGCGGCCCAACCTGCGGGTCATCACCGGCGCCAATGTGGAGCGCGTGATCGTGAAGGACGGCCGCGCGACCGGTGTTGCCTGGCGGCGCAATGGGCAGCTGGAAGAAGCGAATGCGACACGGGAGGTCATCCTGTCCGCAGGCTCCATCCACTCACCCTGGATCATGATGTTGTCGGGCATCGGGCCAGCGGACCACCTGCGCCAGAATGGCGTGTCGGTGGTGCATGACCTGCCCGGCGTGGGGCAGAATTACCGCGACCATGTGGCGGTCAGCGTGAAGCAATATTGCACGCAGCCGGTGTCGCTGTTCAACGTGTTCCACCCCGTCGTCGCGGCCAAGGCGGTCGCGAACTTCCTGCTGTTCCGCAAGGGGCCGCTGGCGAGCCCCCCGGCGGAGATCGGCGCCTATCTCAAGACCATGCCGGGTGCGGAATATCCCGACGTCAAAGTGCATTTCGCCATGGCGCTGTACGAGGCGATGGGCCGCAAGCTGATCATGGAGCATGGTTATTTCGCGCATATCGACCTGCTCAACCCGGAGAGCGTGGGCGAGATCAAGCTGACGGGCGCCGACGCGTCCGCGCCGCTGTCGATCGATCCCAACATCCTTTCGACGGCGAAGGACATGGCGATGGGCCGGGCGGCGATCCGCGCGGTGCGCGACATCTTTGCCCAAGCTCCCTTCGATCCCTTCCGGGGTGAGGAACTGGCTCCAGGCGCGAGCATCCAGTCGGATGACGAACTCGACGCCTATCTGCGCGAGACGGCGATTTCCGACATTCACGCCGTGGGCACCTGCCGCATGGGGCATGACCCCATGGCAGTCGTTGACCCGCAGCTGCGGGTGCGCGGTATCGACGGCCTTCGCGTGGTCGATGCGTCCGTCATGCCCCGCGTTCCGGGCGGCAACACCAATGTGCCCACGATGATGGTAGCGGAAAAAGCGGCTGACATGATCCTGAAAGCCTGACGCTGTACGATCCAGAAGATAAAGGAGAGGCTGATGTCTGAACTGCGTTTCGACGACAAGGTGGCGATTGTCACGGGTGCGGGAGGCGGCTTGGGCAAAGCCTATGCCGCGCTGCTCGCTGCCCGTGGGGCCAAGGTGCTGGTCAACGATCTTGGCGGCAATTTCCAGGGTGAGGGCCAGGATCAGGGCTATGCCGACGCCGCAGCCCGCGAGATCCGGGACGCTGGCGGCATTGCAGAGGCCAATGGCGAAAGCGTCGCCACATCGGCGGGCGCACAGGCAATCGTCGAGGACGCGCTTTCACGCTGGGGACGCGTCGACATTCTGGTCAACAATGCTGGTATTGTCAGCGCTTCGGGCACATTGTCCAGCGTCACCGACGAGCAGTGGGAAAAGGATATGGCGGTGTCGGCGAGCGGCACCTTCTACCTGTGCCGCGCAGTGTGGAATGGCATGCTGGAGCGGAATTTCGGGCGGATCGTCAACATCTCTTCGGGTTCCTGGTTCGGGATGGGCAGCGCGGTGCCTTACCCTGCCGCCAAGGGCGCGGTGTGGGCCATGACGCGCGGATTGGCGTCCGCAACGCAGGCACAGAACAAGGACATCAAGATCAACGCGATCATGCCGATCGCGGGCAGCCGCATGACCCAGCTTATGGGCCCTGAGATACATAGTCTGATGGAGCGCGACTTCCCCGCGCGCGCGGTCGCACCGGTCGTGGCGATGCTGGCCCATGACAGCGCGCCCTGCAACGGCGAGATGTTCACCGCTGGCGGCGGCGGCTATACCAGGGTGTTCGCTGGCGTTACCCAGGGCTATCGCGCGACCGACAAGGACTGGACGCCTGAAACGGCGCTTGCGCAATTTGACACGGTGATGGACACGAGCGGCTTTCACATTCCGGCGGGGTCGATGGACGAATCCGCACTTTACACCTCGGATGTGCCTTGGGACGCGTTCCGGGCCTTTATTCAGTAATTTGATCAGTAAGGAAGAGCAGAAATCATGACTGGCAGGATGCAAGACAAGGTCGCCATCATCACCGGCGGCGCGCGCGGTATGGGCGAAGCTACCGTTCGCCTGTTCGCTCGCGAGGGCGCAAAAGTGGTCATCGCCGACGTGCTGGAAACGGAAGGCCAGGCGCTGGCCGCCGATCTGGGCGACAGCGCGATGTTCCAGCGGCTGGACGTGTCGGACGAGGCCAGCTGGACCGCGCTGGTGGATGCGGTCATCGCCCGTCACGGACGGATCGATGCCTTGGTCAACAATGCGGCGGTCGTCGCTTTTGGCCCCATCACAGAATTGACTGTCGCAGATATCGACCGCGTTCTGGGCATCAACGTAAAGGGCACGATGCTGGGCATAAAGCATGTCGGCGCGAAAATGTGTGCTGCCGGGCGCGGGGCCATCGTAAACATATCATCGGTGGACGGCCTGCGCGGCGTCAACTCGGTGTCTCTCTACAGCAGCTCGAAATGGGCGGTGCGCGGCTTTACCAAAAGCGCGGCGATGGAGTTCGGCCATCAGGGCGTGCGCGTCAATTCGGTGCATCCCGGCGGCGTGAACACGGTTATGGGCAACCCGCAGGCGCTTGAGGGGGACGCGAAGAATTACGGCTATGAACGCACGCCATTGCAGCGGATCGGCGAGCCGGAAGAAATCGCCGCCGCCAGCCTGTTCCTCTGCTCGGACGAGGCCAGCTATATTTGCGGCGCTGAACTTGCGGTCGATGGCGGCTGGACGGCCGGCTATTATCACCATTATCTGCCCGCTGCGCCGGCATCGCTGACATCGATCTAATCCATTTCCATTACGGAGCAGCATGAACATGACTGAAGAAGAAAAGGTCTTTTCGGGCGGCGTTGCCGTCATTACCGGCGCGGGCGCAGGCATCGGGATGGGCTTTGCCCGCCGCTGCGGCCAGATCGGCATGACCGTCGTCGTCACCGACATCGACAAGGGCCGGGCCGACAAGGTTGCCGCCGAAATCATCGCGGCGGGCGGCAAGGCGGAGGCTATCCAGCTTGACGTATCCAAGCCCGAGGCGCTCGACGCTCTGGCGCAGGACGTGTTCGACCGTCATGGCGCGGTTCGCTTGCTGATCAACAATGCGGGTATCGAAACCATCGGCAATGTCTGGGAAATTCCGACCGCTCGCTGGGAAACGACGCTGAACGTCAACATCCATGGCGTCGTTCATGGGGTCCGCGCATTCGTGCCGCACATGCTGCGCGTCGGCCAGGAAGCATGGATCGCCAACCTGGCTTCGATCGGTTCATTCGGCCAGATGCCGACGCAGACCGCCTACATCATGAGCAAGCACGCCATCCAGTCGTTCAGCGAATGCCTCTATCTGGAAATGCAGGTGGCAAAGGCGCCGATCAATGTATGCTCGATCATTCCGGGCATGTTGAAGACCAGCATCTTCGACGCCGATGCTGGCGCTGGCGAACCGGAAAGCGCCGCAGGGCATCGCGCGACGATGGCGCACATGATGGCCAATTACGGCATGGACCTGGACGAAGGCTGCCGCATCTTCGTCGAGGGGCTAGCTGCCCGCAAATTCTGGATTTCCAGCCAGCCCGAGATGACCGAACAGACGCTCGCCGGTCGTATCGCCTTCTTCCAGCAACAGAGCAATCCAGAACTGGGCGCCGAGCAGCGCGCCCTGCTGGGCATCTAAAGAAGGGCGCCGGGCGGGTTGAACCTCGCCCGGCCTTTTCTTCGTCAGGCTTTCGCCGCTTCCTGCTTGACGATTTCCAGGAAGAGCGGCCGCTCACCACCGCCATGCACTTCCAACCGCGCGCCGCTGACATAAGCGGCGGACGGCGAACCCAGGAAGACGACGGCTTCGGCGATGTCACTGCCCCGACCCATCCGGCCGAGCGGCAGGGAAGACGCGATCTTCTCCTGAGCGGCCTGCGACCCATAGGTCATTTCCGCCGACTCCGTTTCGATCAGGCCGACGATGATCGCGTTGACCCGTACTTCAGGACCCCATTCCTGCGCCAAGCTGGTGGTCAAGCTCAGCAAGCCGGCCTTCGCCGCGCCATAGATCGCGGTGTCGGGCGAAGGACGCGCGCCAGAGACGCTGGCGATGTTGACGATCGATCCGCGCACAGCCTTCAAATGGGGATAGGCAGCCTGCGAAACATGAAGCGGCGCCAAGAGATTGAGTTGCAGGATACGTTCGGAAAAGCGGGGGCTGGCCGTGGCGGCGTCCGCCTGTGGCGACCCGCCCGCATTATTGACGACCAGATCAATCCGGCCATGGCGCGCCACCAGATCGCCGATCCATTCGGCGACTGCCGCAGGATCGCGAATGTCACATGCCGCGAACTCCGCGATCTTGCCATCGATGCCGATCGGTTCATCAGGCGGGGTGCGTCCACAAGTCGCGACCGCGTAGCCCTCCGCCAGCAAACGCCGAACGATCGCAGCGCCGATGCCCCGCGTACCGCCGGTGACGATCGCAACCTTGCCAACACCCGTCTCGCCCACAACCTTGTCCTTTCCTTGTAGAATGCGCAGCCAGCACATCTTCAGGAATGGCTCCATACCCAAAATGACTCATCATTCGCCAGTGATAATGCAGTCTCCATTGTAGATTGTTACGCAGATCAGCTATAGGACAGCTTCAGAAGCGCATATCGCGTCATGGTTGGAGACGATTGATGGCTTATACCCTGCAGCAGCTGAGCGACCTGGAAGATATCCGGACTCTGAAGCATCGTTATTTCCGGGGAATCGATACGGCCGATATCGCTCTGCTCGGCACGCTTTTTACAGAAGACCTGACCGTCGATTACCGTGGCGGCACCTATCGCGTCCGGCTGGAAGGCCGCGACAATATGCTGGAGTTCCTGGCGAACAGTTTCCATTCCGATGCTGTCGCCATGCATCACGGCCATATGCCCGAAATCACCCTGACCGGCGAAGACAGCGCCGAGGGGCTTTGGTATCTGGAAGACATCTTTATCAATGTGGAGCAGAAGAGCCACACGATCGGCAGCGCCATTTATAAGGACGTCTATCGGCGCGAAGATGGCGTATGGAAGATTGCGCGCACCGAATATGACCGCGTGTTCGAAATGATCCGCCCGCTCGGCCCGGACGCGCAGATCACCTCGCACCATCTCGCCACCGCAGGCCGCAAGCCGGAGCAGCGCAGCGACATCAGCCATCTGATCGAGTGGGAAGCGGCCTGACGCGAGCCGGCATATGAACAGCCAGGAGCTTGCTGATCGGCTTGCCATTCATGAGCTGCTGGCCCGCTATTGCCATGCTATCGACCAGCATCGATGGTCCGACCTGCGCGCCTTGTTCGCTGACGATGCGCGGGTCGATTTCACCGCATTTGGCGGCCCGATAGGCGATGCAGACATGCTGATCGCTTTTCTGAGGCCAGTGGTGGAGAGCTTGGCTGGCAGCTATCACTCGATTGGCAGCATCATGTGCGATCTTGATGGAAATCGGGCGTCCGTGCGCTCGGCTGCGCATGTCGTCATGTCGTCGAAGGGCTCCGATGGGAGAGAGCAGCATGATCATATCGGCCTTTGGTATGAAGACGAGCTCAGCTGTACCAGCAAAGGATGGCGGTTCGCCAAACGAACACAGAAGCGCGCCTGGATAAGCGCAATGACCTCTTGATGATGCACGGGTGCAACAGGTGCGGCATTTTGCGCTGACCTGCTGGAGAATGGAGCGAGCTCAGCTGTACTCGCTCATAGAATAAAACACGGCTTTTTTGGGGAGGAAAGCATGCGCAAGACGCTATATCCGATCGTTTCACTTATCGCACTGGCAGCGCCGGGTATCGCCCTGGCTCAAACAGCTGCGCCGGGGCTCAGCGCGGCGGGGGACGATGAGATCGTCGTGACGGCCCGCCGCCGCGAAGAACGGTTGCAGGATGTGCCGATCGCGGTCAGCGCGGTCGACGCATCGACCCTCGACAGCCGCGGCCTCGACAATGTGACGCAGATCAGCCAGATCGCGCCCAATATCCAGTTCACACCGGGCCAGGGCGGCAACAGCGGCGGCATCGCGCCCTTCATCCGGGGCGTGGGCGAAAATGACTTCATCATCACGTCAGACCCGGCGGTCGGCGTCTATATCGACGGCGTCTATGTCGCCCGCACCTTCGGCGCGACAACCGAATTGCTGGGCATCGACCGCATCGAAGTGCTGCGCGGGCCACAGGGTACGCTGTTCGGCAAGAATACCGTCGGCGGCGCAATCAATATCGTGTCGGCGATACCGGGCCGGGAGCAGAAGATCGAAGCCGACTTGCGGTACGGTTCATTCAACACAGTGCGTGGGCGGGTCTATGCCGAAACGCCGCTGTCGGACAGTTGGTCGCTTGGGGTCGCAGCGCTGGGTGAGTTTGGCGAGGGATGGCAGAAGATCCCCTCCGGCGACAATCTCGGCAACCGCAAGGTGATGGCTGGCAAGCTAGCGCTGCATTATGACGGCGAAGGGCTGGACGCCGTGCTGCAGGTCGATGGACTGCACCGGCGACAGCACAGCGCGCCACACAGCATGATCGCGTTCACGCCAACCTTCTTTTCTATCCTGCAGTCGACCTTTATCGCGCCCTGCTGCACCGTACCGGGAGACATCGACCGTACCGACAGCAACCCGGAGCTGAACAAGGATCAGACCGACGCAGTGAACGCATCGCTGACCCTGACCAAGGATCTGGGCGGCGCGACGTTGAAGTCGATCACCGCCTATCGGCATGTCGAGGCCCTGTTCGGCCGCGATGGCGATGCTTCATCCACAGTCAATTATGCGGGTGACATTCACGATGAACGGGCGCGACAGATCAGTCAGGAATTGCAGCTCTCGCTCGACCTTGGGGGGCGCGGCACATTGCTGCTGGGCGCCTTTGCCTATCGCGAGAATACGCGCGACAATACGCGCCTGATCGTCGCGGACGGCCTGTACGATGCGCTGGTTGCGGCGGGGCTGGACCCATTCCCCATCGCGCCCGGCTTTGCAATCCCGGCGTCCTCGCTCGACTTCAACATCGATTTCCGCAATCGGCAGCGCACCGACAATCTCGCTTTGTTCGCGAATGGCAATTATGAACTGGTCGATGGCCTGTCGCTGGAGCTAGGCGCGCGTTATACCTGGGAGAAGAAGAAGTTCTACCAGTCTGCCATGCGCATTTATTCGGGCGAGCCGCTGCTGGCGGGCACGCCCAGCTACACACTGGAAAAAAGCTGGGACGCATTTACGCCTCGCGCCTCGCTGTCCTACAAGTTCCGCCCGAACCTGATGGCCTATGGTTCCTATTCGCGGGGCTTCCGGTCTGGCGGGTTCAATGGGCGGCCTACGTCAGTCGAGGAAATCGGCTCCTACGACCCGGAATATCTGACCTCCTATGAAGCGGGCGTCAAAGCGGGCTTCGGCGGGATCGCGACGATCAACCTTGCGGTTTTCCGCAACGAATATCGCGACCAGCAGATATTGGTATCGACCGTCAGCCCGACGACTGGCCTCATCATCGTCCGCAACGAGAATGCGGGCCGTTCGCGCATCCAGGGCATCGAACTGGAAGGGGCGTTCAAGGTTTCGCCGCGCTTCACGGTCACTGGCGCGCTCGGTTTGCTGGATGCCAAATATCTGGAATATGTCT
>JAEZCS010000187.1 GCA_023433445.1 Pseudomonadota bacterium
TTCGGTGCGTCGATCGTGTTGTCGGCTTCCACCCCGCCCGCGAAGCCCGCGCGCTGAACCGACTTTGACCGCAGATAGTAAAGCGACTTGATGCCCAGTTCCCAGGCGCGGAAGTGGAGCATCATCAGGTCCCACTTTTCCACGTCCGCCGGGATGAACAGGTTCAGCGACTGCGCCTGATCGATGAAGGGCGTACGATCCGCCGCCAGTTCGAGCAGCCAGCGCTGGTCTATTTCGAAGCTGGTCTTGAACGTATCCTTTTCTTCCTGGCTCAGGAAGTCGAGATGCTGGACGCTGCCGCCCCGCTCGAGGATCGAGTTCCAGACGTTGGTCGAATCCTTCGCCTTTTCGCGCAGGATCTTTTCCAGATAGGGGTTCTTCACCACGAAGCTGCCGGACAGCGTCTTGTGCGTGTAGATGTTCGCCGGGATCGGCTCGATACAGGCCGACGTGCCGCCGCAGATGATGCTGATCGACGCGGTCGGCGCGATCGCCATCTTGCAGCTGAACCGTTCCATCACGCCCATGTCGGCGGCATCGGGGCACGGGCCCCGCTCGACCGCGAGCTGCATGGACGCTTCGTTCACCTTCTCGTTGATATGCTTGAAGATGCGCAGGTTCCAGCTCTTGGCCATCGCCCCTTCGAAGGGGAGGCCACGGGCCTGGAGGAAGGAGTGGTACCCCATCACCCCCAGGCCCACTGACCGTTCACGTCCTGCGGAATATTTCGCCCGCGCCATTTCGTCCGGCGCGCGGTCGATATAGTCCTGCAGCACATTGTCGAGGAAGCGCATGACGTCCTCGACAAAGACGGGGTCCTTGTTCCATTCGTCCCAGGTTTCCAGGTTCAGGGACGAAAGGCAGCAGACCGCCGTCCGGTCATTGCCGAGATGGTCGCGACCCGTCGGCAGTGTGATTTCTGAACAGAGATTCGATGTCGAAACTTTCAGGCCCAGATCGCGATGATGCTTGGGCATCATGTTGTTCACGGTGTCGGAGAAGACGATATAGGGCTCGCCCGTCGCAAGCCTTGTCTCCACCAGCTTCTGGAACAGGCTGCGCGCATCGACCGAACCACGGACGGAGCCATCCTTGGGCGATTTCAGCTGGAATTCGCTGCCATTGCGCACCGCTTCCATGAATTCGTCGGTCAGCAGCACGCCATGATGCAGGTTCAGCGCCTTGCGGTTGAAGTCGCCGCTGGGCTTGCGGATTTCCAGGAACTCCTCGATCTCCGGGTGCGAGATGTCGAGATAGCAGGCGGCCGAACCACGGCGGAGCGAGCCTTGGCTGATCGCCAGCGTCAAGCTGTCCATCACCCGGACGAAGGGGATGATGCCGCTGGTCTTGCCGTTGAGGCCCACCGGCTCGCCGATCCCGCGCACGCTGCCCCAATAGGTGCCGATGCCGCCACCGCGCGAGGCGAGCCACACATTCTCGTTCCAGGTGTTGACGATGCCTTCCAGGCTATCGTCGACGCTGTTGAGGTAGCAGCTGATCGGCAGGCCACGTCCGGTGCCGCCATTGGACAGCACGGGCGTTGCGGGCATGAACCACAGGCGCGAGATATAGTCATAAACGCGCTGGGCATGCGCCTGGTCGTCGGCATAGGCCGCCGCGACGCGGGCGAACAGGTCCTGATAGGACTCGCCGGGCAGCAGATAGCGGTCCTTCAGCGTATCCTTGCCGAACTCGGTCAGCAGCGCATCGCGGCTGTCGTCGGTCACGACGTCGAACCGGCGCGCCTGGATGGAAGAAGAGGAACGCGGCGCCTCCTTGGCCGGCGCAGCCTTCTTTTCCGCCACAGTTTCCATAACTTCGTCGATTACCGTAGCCACGTCGCTTGCACCTGTTTGTTCGCTGTCACGAAAATCCATTCGAGCCCCCGAATGTTCCTGTTTCGTTCGATTCGGTCAAGTCTCTTGTCGAGAACTTGCCCTGCCAGCAGGGGGCATCACCAGATGGATCGCGTGAGACAAAAACGCCTCTCGTCTGGAAAATGGTCCAGCCGACGCAATCACAATCTGTTGGGTAACCCCCGTTAACCCGATACAAGGGATAGTGCCACAGCTTCATATGCTTGCAAGAGGGTAAATGACGGTTCGAGGACTCCGCGCGGCGGTTGACATGGCAAATGGATGACAATGGGCTGATCCTGCATCGCAGCGACGCGCGGACTTCCGGCCATCTCGCAAAAGGCAAGGGAAACAATTTGAGAACGAAAATAAATTTGGCCCGACGCCAGATTTGCCGGGATCAGGTCAACAACCTTGTCCTGTTCCGCTAAGGATTGTGGTTCATCCACAACTTCCACAAGCTGATGTGGATCAACTGTGGATGAGGGATCGCCGGTAAAGCGTGATAAAAGCCCTGATCCTGCAGGTTCTGCGCTGGGCAGAGGCAAAGCCGATGATTCTCTACTATCACCCCCTCTCCTCCTATTGCTGGAAGGCACTGATTGCCCTCTATGAGCACCAAATCCCGTTCGAGCGCCGGATGATGGAAGAGCCGGGCGTCGTCGAAGCATGGCTCGCCCTCTGGCCGCTCGGCAAGTTCCCCGTGCTGCGGGACGAGACCCGCGACCAGACGGTGGCGGAGGCGAGCATCATCATCGAATATCTGGGGCAGCAATGCTCCGGTCCATTCCGCCCGATCCCTGCCAACGCAGAGGAAGCATTGGAGGCGCGGATGATGGACCGGCTGTTCGACAATTATGTGATGACCCCGATGCAGAAGATCGTCGCTGACCGGCTGCGGCCGGAGGAAGCCCGCGACGTCCAGGGCGTCGGCGAGGCCCGCATCCTGCTGGGCAAGGCCTATGCGCTGCTGGAAGAGCGCATCGGCGCGCGATATTGGGCCGCGGGTGACGCGTTCACGCTGGCCGATTGCGCCGCTGCGCCAGCCCTTTTCTACGCTGACAAGGTCGAACCGATGCGTGGCGGCTTTCCGGCGCTGGCCGCCTATCTCGACCGGCTCGAGGCGCGGCCAAGCTTTGCCCGGGTGCTGGAGGAGAAGGAGCCCTGGTGGCACATGTTCCCCTTCGCCGATGGATAGCGGGCGCGGCATATCTGGACTCTGGCTTCAATCCCTATTAGCCGCGCCTGCGAAGACCCGCCGTGCAGGGCCGGGCGCAAAATAGGGACTTTGGGCAAGATGACCGTCATCAAGACCGCCGATCTGATCGAGAGCGTCGCCGACGCGCTCCAGTTCATCAGTTACTATCACCCGATGGATTATATCCGCGCGCTGGGCAAAGCCTATGAGGCCGAAGCCAATCCGGCGGCGAAGGACGCCATCGCACAGATCCTCACCAACAGCCGCATGTGCGCGGAAGGGCATCGCCCGATCTGCCAGGACACCGGCATCGTCAACGTCTTCATCAAATGGGGCATGGATTGCCGCCTCGACGACAACAGCCGTTCGATGCAGGACGTCGTCGATGAAGGCGTGCGCCGCGCCTACCTCAATCCCGAAAACCGCCTGCGCGCCTCGATCCTGCGCGACCCGGCTTTCTCGCGCCAGAACACGAAGGACAACACGCCCTGCGTGCTGAACGTCGAAATGGTGCCGGGCAACAAGGTCATTGTCGATGTTGCGGCCAAGGGTGGCGGCTCGGAGAACAAGACCAAGTTCAAGATGATGAACCCCAGCGATTCGATCGTCGATTGGGTGCTGGAAATGATCCCGCAGATGGGCGCTGGCTGGTGCCCGCCCGGCATGCTGGGCATCGGCATCGGCGGCACGGCGGAAAAGGCCGTGGCCCTCGCCAAGGAATCGCTGATGGAGCCCATCGACATGGGCGAGCTCAAGGCGCGCGGACCGCAGAATGATATCGAGCGCCTGCGCATCGAGATTTTCGACAAGGTGAACGCGCTCGGCATCGGCGCGCAGGGGCTGGGCGGGCTTTCGACCATCCTCGACGTCAAGATTTACGACTATCCCTGCCATGCGGCGGGCAAGCCGGTGGCGATGATCCCCAACTGCGCGGCGACCCGTCACGCGCACTTCACGCTCGACGGTTCAGGCCCCGCCTATCTGGAAGCGCCCAAGCTGTCCGAATGGCCGCAGGTCGATTGGAAGCCGAGCAAGGAAGCGATCCGCGTCGACCTCGACACGTTGACGCCCGAAGTCGTCCAGAGCTGGAAGCATGGCGACCGCCTCCTGCTGAACGGCAAGATGCTGACCGGCCGTGACGCCGCGCATAAGCGTATTCAGGACATGCTTAGCCGTGGCGAACAGCTGCCCGTCGATTTCAAGGGCCGCGTCATCTATTATGTCGGCCCGGTCGATCCCGTCCGCGACGAAGTGGTCGGCCCCGCCGGTCCCACCACCGCGACCCGCATGGACAAGTTCATGGACATGATGCTGGAGCAGGGCCTCGCGGCGTGCGTCGGCAAGGCCGAGCGCGGCCCCGCCGCAACCGACAGCATCGCCAAGCATAAGAGCGCCTATCTGATGGCGGTTGGCGGCGCGGCTTATCTGGTCGCCCGCGCGATCAAGGGCGCGAAGGTCGTCGGCTTCGAGGATCTGGGCATGGAAGCGATCTACGAGTTCGACGTGCAGGACATGCCCGTCACGGTCGCGGTCGATAGCGACGGCCAGAACGTCCACCGCCTCGCGCCGCTCGTGTGGCAGGAAAAGATCCGCAAGGAAGGCTTGCTCGAACAGGCCTGATTGCTGTTCCGGTACAAGGATGAAGACCTCCGGCCACCTGGGCGGTCTTCATCCTCCGGCCGCCATCCGCTGGGCCTCGCACAGGCAGGCGCGCCGTTGACGCAGCGTCGCGCCAATCATAACGTCGTCCTCGCCAAGCTGACGCGCGCTCGGAGATGCAGTCCGTGGAAGAAACCGCCAACCTCTATCCGCCCGGCTATCGCTATGCCCGGCGCGACATGCTGGCAACCGCGCGAAAGCTGTCCGTCATCGACGACCGCCGCAACGCGCTGCTGTTGTTCCTGCAATGGGCTGTCGCGATCGGCGCTGGCGCCGTCGCGATCCATCTCGACAGCGTACTCGTCTATATAGTGGCGGGCTTCATCATCGGATCGCGCATTCAGTGCCTTGCGGTGATGATGCATGATGCGTGTCATTCGATGCTGTTCAGCAACCGCCGCATCAATGATCTGATCGGGGATATTTTCGTCGCCTATCCGCTCGGTTTCAGCATTCATCTGTACCGCGCGAACCACATGCATCATCATCGTTATACGAACACGATGCGCGATCGCGACTATCGGGTGCAGCAGCGTGATCCCGACCAGCATTTCCCGAAACGGCCCGTCGCCATGCTATGGCTGCTGGTCCGCAGCGTGACGGGCCTTAATTTCTATCGCATGGCTCGCGACAGCCGGATCTGGGCGCCCTTCGCCAATTTTCACAATCCCGGCCGCTTCGGCTACGACTTCCCCCTCGCCTTGCGCATCCGCTACGTCGTCTGGGCCGTGCTTTTCTACGGCCTCATCCTGATCTCGCCCTGGCGCGGGCAGATATTGGGCCTTCTCCTGATCCCGCAATTCATCTGGGCCAATGTCTTCAACCGCATCCGGGCGATCGCGGAGCATAATGGCGTCGCGAACGAACAGGAATTGAACGGAACGCGGACGATCATCCCGACACTGCTCGACCGGTTCCTGATCGCGCCGCTGAATGTCAGCTACCATCTGGAACACCATCTTTTCCCATCAGTGCCCTGGCAGAATCTGCGCCGCTTGCATGCGCATCTGATGACCGACCCCGACTTTGCCGCCAACGCCCATATCACGCAAAGCTACTGGGGCGTGATGCGAGAACTGATGCCACCTTCGGCGAAGGACGCACAGAGGCTCGCTGAGGCCGCCCCGGTAAACCAGCAAGCCTGATCGGACCGACCCGGCGCAAGGGACATCTGTGGCCTGACCGTCACAGCCCTCGGGAAAAGCATCCTATTTCCGCCGCAAGGCTCAATAATCCGCTGTCCTATTCCCGACCGGCAAGCCTATCCCCGCCTCTCTACGAGTTGCTCGTAGCACCTGCACTCGCGCGCCCGGGCACGCGCGCGCATACACTGTGAACTTCGGGGCAAGAATGGCGCTTTTCCGCCGATCTTCATCATGACAGGGCGGCGCGAGCCGGTATAGGACCAGCATGATATCCTCGCCCATCTGGCTCCCCGCCACCCTGATCGCAGGCGCCACCCAGGCCTGGCGCACCGCGGTGCAGCGGCGCGTGAGCAAGAGCATGTCGGTCAATGCCGCCGGGCTCGTCCGCTATCTTTACGGCTTACCCTTCGCTTTGCTGCTCCTTGCTGGCTATCAATGGGCCTTCGCAAAGGCCCTGCCCACGCCCGATCCCAAATTCCTGCTCTTCTGCGCTGCGGGCGGACTGGCGCAGATCATCGCCACCAATCTGCTCATCATGGCCTTCGCCTACCGCAACTTCGTGGTCGGCACCGCTTACTCAAAGACGGAAGCGGTGCAGGGCGCCATCCTGTCCTTCCTGCTGATGGGCGAGCGGCTTCATCCCCTTGCCTGGGCGGGGATCGGCAGCGGCGTTGTGGGCGTGATGTTGCTGTCCGCGGGCGGAAAACGCATGGGGCCAGCCGATTTCGTCAAGGCGCTCGGCCAACCTGCGGCGCTCGCCGGCATCGCGTCGGGATTTTTCTTCGCGCTGACCGCGATCGGCATCCGCCGGGCGACGCAGGAAGTGGGGGGCGCCGACCCGATCCTTGCCGCGCTCATGGTGCTCGTGGTGACGGTCGCGCTCCAGACCCTGATGCAGGGCGGCTATCTGCTGCTGCGCGAACCGGACGAGATGCGCAAGCTTTGGGGGAGCTGGCGGATATCCGGCCAGGTTGGATTGCTCTCGGCGATGGGGTCAGCCTGCTGGTTTACCGGCTTTGCCACAGCGCCAGTCGCGCTCGTCCGCATTGTCGGTCAGGTGGAAATCGCCTTCACGCTTGGCTTTGGCCATTTTTACCTTGGCGAGCGGATGACGCGCAGCGAAGTTCTGGGGCTGCTCCTGGTCGCCAGCGGCGTGGTGCTCGCCTTGGCCGGTTCGTTTGGATGAACGCCGCCCCTTCTTCTCGGCATGAGCGAGGCCGAACGATGCAGGCACAGAAAAAGGGGCGGCCCAACGG